>CAYNWG010000015.1:0-20938 GCA_964400865.1 uncultured Pseudomonadales bacterium | reverse complement strand
TCACCGAGAACAGACTGTTCCTAAACTTCAAGGTGAAGTATATCACGATAATCCATTTGGGTCTACTAGATAAATCTTGAGACAAAGGTATAATATGCATCATTATGCAACCTCATTCAATGTGTGCCGTAGCTTTAGCTGGTTATGTTTGGAATAAGTGGGAAATAAAAGAACGGGCAAGAACAAGTAAAGATCCGATTAAATTATCGAGTTGTGAGATGAAAATTGAATATCGCTTGCCAGATGGACAATTTCGCAACTTGGGGTATAAGTTATCAAATATATCAATTGAGAAAAACACAAAAGTAACCGTCGATATTGAAAAAAGTCATGGTAGTCTTGCTTGCAAGGTAATTGTGGAAAGATCATCGGAGGGTTCGGAAATTAATATATATCATTCTGAGCATCATGCCACTGGTCTTAAAGAGAAATATAATATCTACACTGAATCAGTTGATGGCCGTCATGAGAATAGCTTAAAATATGGAAAATTTAAAGGAAATTTTGGAAGCGATTTTGAAAAACTTGTATTATCTTGTGGAATACGTAGAGATATCGGTAGCTCAAGTGAGAGATTTGTTGATTCAACCTATACATTAGAATTGATTAGACGTCCAGAAGTAATCACTTAAGTGCGAAGTGCTAACTTGATTGCCCCCCAAACTGGCGGCTGATTAGGTGTAGTCAAAGTCACTTGTGACCAACGTTCACCAGAAAACCAAATCAGTTTTTCTCTTATGTAGGGTATATCGAGCACTGATCCAGAAAGAACTCCCTCTGTTGGAATGGTCTCTAATTCTAACTGGCGCAAAACAGAAGCAATGTGCGCGAGCAATTCTTCCACTGCCTCGTCAAAAATTGCGAGCGCTACTTCGTCGGCTTGGTCTACTGCTTGCCGACACAATGTTGTAAATTGCCCAATTTCCAGTTTGTTGAGCGGCGGTTGATACACCGCCGCTTTCATTGAGGAACAATCTAAAAGACCAAAGTGTTGACAAACTAGTTGTTCCAAAATTGTTTTTTTCCCCCTTCCATCATAGCTTTTCACTGCTGCAAGTAAAACTTGGCGACCAATCGCATAGCCAGAACCCTGATCGGCGAGTAAATAGTCCATTCCACCAGCTTTGGCGGTTTTCCCCCGCGCGTTTCTGCCATGACAATTGGAGCCTGTGCCCGAAATTAAAACAAAAGCGTTTGGGTTGTTACTACCATTCTCCAGCGCAATTTCACTATCGTTAACAAGCTCAAAATTTTGAATGCCAAATGGAGAGATAATTTTGGCAAAAACTTCAATTGCCACATCATGCTCAGACTCAGAATCCATCCCGGCCAAACCCATCACTAGTTTCGCGACAATTTTATCCTGAGGCAAGTTTTCCAACGCTTGCCGCACACCCTCGCGTAAATTGAGCGAAGCGGCGCCTACGCTGGTAGACGTTAAATTTGTTGGGCCAGCACTACCCTGACCAACTACGCTACCTGCTTCATTAACACACACCACGCTGGTTTTGCTACCACCACCATCTATGCCAAGAAAAAATCGTTCTGTCATGTGACAGCTAATTGTGCACGTTTTTCTAGATATTTCAAGATTGTTTCAATATAAACCGCATGCGACCAGACAAGAGGAGTGGCCGAACGAGATTCTCCTGTGTACGGATTGAGTTGTTCTGCCAACACCCCAGAATTATATCGATGCTTCACCACCCAATCCAGTACCTCCTCGACGTATTCCAAATCATGTACAGTCACTTCCGGCTTGTACAACTTGCGTAAGGCTTCCCACAATGTGGTAATTATCCATGGGTTAGAAATATCTGTATCCTTAAAGTACGCATCATTCTCATATCGAATATACCCACCAACTAAAGCTGGATCTCGGAGGCGAATTCTGACTTGTGCCAAAGTTTTTTGAAATAAAGGGTGGGATTGTTCTAGCATCCCAAAATACCACAAGCCAAATAACGAGCTGGCATCAACTACCTTTTCCTGCCGAATGCCAGCTTGCGAATCTTGATATGCTATACGTACAAATGCGTCTAGATCTTCACTAAACAAATGCTTGATCGCGGCATCTTTAATCTCCTGAGCAGTTTGCTTATACTTCCTCATTCTGTCTCGTTTATCGAGTAATTCACAAAATTGAGCCGCTGCCATCAATCCAGCATAGACCGCGGAACAAGTGTAAGTGGAAATACCAATTTTTTCTTCCCAAAGATCATAGGATGGCAGCGGCAGCCCTGTTTCTTTATCTCTAAATGAAACCAAGAACTCCGCCATTTTTTCGATCATAGGCTTGTATAACATCTCAATAAATTCCAAATCTTTTGAAGTAGAGTAGTGTTGCCAAAGCGCAAACAACACACTGGCTGTCTCATCTTCTTGAATTGGTAACTGCAGAATTTTATCCTTTAACCAATCAGTTTGCGAAGTGGTGGAATGCCAGGTTGAACCCAAGCTTTTATCTGGTCTATAGCGATGATGTAAGTAACCATCTGGATGCAGAACTTCCTTACAAAAATTGAAAAATGGCTTGGTAACCTCATCGTAGCCTGCCCGTGCTAGAGTTGAGACTATGAATGCAGCATCTCTGGGCCACATATAGCTGTAGTCATCTTTTCCGTACTCAATCATGGCACTATCTGCACTTGCGATGATGCCCCCGCGATTATCAGTGTGACACCTCAAGATAAAAAGAGAGGTATCAAATAATTTCTTTTGTTCTTTTGTTAAGACTGAAGTATCTGCAGTATTTGTTTTAAGCCAAGAATGCCAAAATGCCTCTGTGCTATGAAGCATCGCGGCGGGTGTTTTCTGCATCACAATCTCATTGAGTGCGTAAGCTTGATCAAGCGATCGTCCAGCGCAGATCCAATAAAATACCCTTGATTTTTCTTTTGGTAAACAATTGAGTGAAAAGCGCACCACCGAATCTACTGAACCGTGCTCAACTGCGTTTTTTCCCAAAACGCCATCTTCTGCATCACGAAAAGAACCTTCTTTATTGTCATATTCGTACGCTCCAACGGTGTAATCGTCAATCGCTCCGCCTGTAGTGGTTCGTCCATTAATAATGAAGACACGACGACCTTTATAATGAACAATTGAGTTGTGGGTGGGATCGTAGAATGCGGTATTACGCTTTTTACTTTCACTAATATGAAAGACCTGATGAAAAAACACCTTAATATCCATCTCAACGTCTGAGTGATTGTACACATCTACCTGACGAATAAAAATGTCTGTTTCGTTATAAACGATGTCCTCCATGACTATGGTTGTCTGGAGTTGATCATTTTTGCAGACTAAATAGCCCACCATTGTTTCTGGTTTATACCCAATAGATATCTGCCAGCTACCATCATCGAGCCAAGAAAAAACTTGATTAATTTGAAAACCAATTCGATGTTTTTGACCTGCAACATGATTTTCCAATCCAACGTAGGGATAGTACATATCACGAACAAAACCGTATTTATCCAAACAAACTAAAAATTTTCCATTTCCAAGGGTAAGAGCTCTGGGCATTGATCCATCCTAGCAACTGAACTACGATGTCGCAACCCCAAGTCTGCCCATCATATCAGCGAGTACTGTACTGTACCTGCGATATGCTTCATACGGCGATTCATATGGAGAAAAATAAGCATGCACATCGCCATCTGCCGACCATTTCGTACACATATAATAAAAGTGGTCGCTAGTTTGAAGATTACGCCAATCGTTGATTAATTTTGAGTCATTTGACGCTAAAATCGGCAATTCCAACTCATACACTAAGCGGAGCGTGTCCTTTTGATAGACGTTATCTACCCATGCAGTTAAATCCCTATCCACATCTGCCCAAGAAATTGGATCTGGCACATCATAGACGGGAAGGGGAATTTCTGAATCAAGTGCTTCAAAAATCTCTCTAGGTACTACAAATTCGCCATAGGGATCCGCGATGACTTTATGAACAAGCGCGTCAATAAAATCGAAAATACCAGTGTCTTGCCATTGGTGCTCGCCAAAAGTTTCAAAGTCCATAAATAAATTAACAATTTCTTCTTGGCCGTAAGCTTGCAACCAATCAAAGTAGTGTTCTGAGTGAAGGGGAAACATTGGCCAAGATTTGTCAGAAAAGCGAAAAGCAATGTCGTCAGATAGCTGAGCGTGTTTCAAGAGTAAGGGTAGTTGCGGCCAACCCATACTGCCATAAACCATAGTTTTCGGTCGATTTCCCAAATAGCGATCCACCGCCTCTGTCAAAGTACCAATAAAACCCAATTGTTTAACTTGTTCAGCTATTTGATTGGAGTAAATTAATTCGGTATTTCGGAACGTTACTGAGTCATAATTAAAATGGTGTTTAATTACTTCTTGGTGTAATCTGACCTGACGTTCAAATTCCTTAGGAGAATACAAACTCGCTAATGAGTGGTGGTACGTTTCAGCAATAATTTCCACACGACCACTTTTTATTAGCTCCTGAAGAAGAGTTAACACATCAGGCGCATACCACTGTGCTTGTTCGATAAACACACCAGTAATGGAAAGTGCAAATCGGAATGTTGGTTCTTCGCGCAAAAGTTTGCCAAGAAGACTCAGCATTGGGCGGTATGATTTATCAGCAACTTTCTGAAAAATACTCCGATTATCATCGTTTTTTGCGGTTGCAAAATAAGTTCTTCCAGAAGAGATATCAAAAACTTCGTACGGGGCTATTCTTAAGGGTTGGTGTAAATGGAGGTATAAACACAATTGTGGCACAAAAAAACTATAGCACGAAATTAGACTGCTATACTTAATAGTATGAAAAACACCTCTGTTTTATCTCCTGGAAGAAAAAAAGAGGTTATCTCGCTCATCCAAACCTACTTTCGCCAAGAACGAGATGAAGATCTGGGTGATCTGGCCGCCGAGCTATTATTCGAATTCTTTGAAAAGCAGTTGGGACCACTCATCTACAATCAAGCGATCGATGATGTGCGAATTTGGTTTGGACAAAAATTACCCTATTTGGAGGCTGATTTAGATTTACTTAAAAAAGATGCTTCGTTGGTGGATGAAAAACTGTAACAATTTATCTGAGTGGTTTTTGAAATAAACGCTGATATATATCTCTCACCTTGCCAGCTGCGGTTGACCAAGTTACTTCAGAAATATCTACCAGTTGTTTTTGTACTTTGTCTTGGGCTGCATCTGGATTTTTAATTAAATGTGTAATTTCTTGCACCATTCTGTCAACGTCCCAAAAATCAATTTGAACTGCTGAGGGCAATACCTCGGCTACACCAGATTGTTTACTTACCACCACGGGTGTATGACGTTGAGCTGCTTCCAACGCAACTAACCCAAACGGCTCGGAAAGTGATGGCATAACAAACACATCGGCTCGATTGAGCAACAGCTCTCGCTGTCTGTCTCTGACGAAACCACTGAACAACACGTGTGCAGAAAGACGATCGTAGGCAGTTTTAAACAAGAGCTGATGATACATGTCTCCATTACCAGCTACCACAAAAAGGGCGTCGGGGATTTTTTCTAATAGTCTTTGCGCTAGTTGTAAAAAGTAGTCACCCCCTTTTTGCATTGTTAAGCGCCCCATAAACACAATCACCGGCCTGTTTTGAGCAAATGAAACTTCTGCTTTTTCTTGTTTTATTGGATCAATGCCATTGTGAACGACACTGATTTTTTTTGGATCCATAGCATATTGATTTACCAGTAATTGTTTTGTGAAGGTACTCACAGCAATGATATGAGTCGCTGAAAGTAAACCCTCATATTCAACCTGATGAATAAATGGACTTCCCTGACCATGAGGCACACGATCGAATTCGGTAGAATGTACGTGAGCAATTATTGGTTTATTGGATTGCTGACGAATTTTCATCGCTGCGGGGAAGGACATCCAATCGTGCGCATGAACTACATCAACTTTTTTATCAACTTTTTTCTCCTCAAGCGCAACAAGGTTTGCATAATCGTTTACCCGAGCATCAAGCTCAGAAAGAGGGAGAGCTCTGAGTTGGTTTGAATCGAGCATATCCGCCACTTCAAGGGGTATAAATCCTTGAGGACTAGCTTGGTAGACTCCGAATGGTGGTGCCGTGACGGATTGACCATCTTCTGCCCACGTGGGATCAATGCAACCAAGTAGGGATAAATGCTTGACATTTCCAGTATGTGCGTAGGGTAAAGTAAAAAATATGTGAGTATTCTGAGCAGCTAGCGCTCGAGTTAAGCCGTCACAGGCAACACCAAGACCTCCACTGTTATGTGGAGGGTATTCCCAACCAATCATAAACACTTTTGTTGATTGCATCGACATACCAAACCAAAAAGCTACTACAGTTAGCTTTTAAATGTACTCGCTCGTATATACGCTTCATCCAGTGTACAAGATAACAAATTGCCAATGCAAGCAGTAAAAATGGTAGTATTATTATGTCGATGAAACCTACTCAAACCACCCAAAGTGCGAATAAACTTGCCCCTCGTTTTACTGTTAAAAATGCCAGATTTAGTCAACTCTCAAAGTTACCTTTGAAGTTTGCATATATTCTACTAGATTTAATTGGTACGCACGAATTAGCTAACAATCTCAGTAATAATCAGGTCCAAAGTATTTTAAATTCTTTACTAAAATATGGGTACGAAGGTCCAGCTATCTCCGCAATCGAGCGAGAAGGTGATGTCATTTATGACACAATCTTAACAAACCAAGTTCAAGTTCTTGATAACATTTCTTATGGTCAACTAGGTATCGCAGATGGTCACAATCGGCTCGAGGCTTTGAAAATATTACAAGCCCAAAAAATTCTCAAACATCAATATATTCCTATTCAGATTATCCCTGGTCGAAAACCAGAAATCGTGTCTCTGAGAGCTTCAAAAATTGACGAAACCCCACTCACCATTGAACAGATTGAGAGTTGTTTTACGAACCCAAATCTCACTATTGACCCGAAAAGTACCACTCACTTTGAGGCAGCATTTCGAGACGGGCAGTGGAGAAGGGTGCGTGAAGGACAACCTAATATCATAATTAAACGCGAAGAGTTAATTGATGATGTATGATATCAAAATGACAAAAAAAATTTCACCTCCAAAAACCTTAGATGTGGCTTTTGACTTAGTTTCCGCTGAATTATTGGAAATGTTTCTTAAAAAACATCGAGATTACGGTAAGGGTAACATCCTCGCAAATAAGGAATTGGGTATTGCCATGCGAGTGAGTGAAAAAGTTGAACGGCTCAAGCATTTACTTATGACTGGCAATGAACCAACCAATGAACAAATCGAGGAAACCTGGGTGGACATCGGCGTTTACAGCATTATCGCTGTTTTATATCGCCGGGGCTGGTTTCAATCACTAGAAGTTAGTGATGACGCGAAATAAAGTACGGACAAACGAAAGCTTCTTCGAGAGATAATGATCCAATTCGCTCGCGACGGAGCGAAGTTACCATTGCGCCAACATTGAGGAATTTACCCAAGTCACTTATGAGCGAGCGCACATAGGTGCCAGAACTGCATGCAATTCGAAGTGATACAAAAGGCCAAGTATACTCAATCAATTCTATACTTGAAATCAATACTCTCCTACTGGGCAGCTTGGGTAGAACTGTGGAATTACGACGAGCAATTTTATATAGTTTTTTTCCCCCAACTTTGACCGCAGAAAATGCTGGCACTTCTTGATCAATTTCACCTAAAAATTGCTCTAAGGCAAGGAAGAGTTGATTCTCAGTTGGTTTGGCACTAACAATAGATTTTGAAATTTCACCCAAACTATCATATGTAGTACTCGTACTACCCATTTGGGCAGTGACAAGATAAGTTTTATCCTGCTTCAACAATTGGGTTTGTAACTTGGTAAAATCTCGACTAATCAACAAAATTAACAAACCACTCGCGAGCGGATCAAGCGTACCTGTGTGACCAATTTTTCTCACTTGAAAAACTTTCCTTGCCCAAGCGACAATATCATGACTGGTTGGACCTACTGGCTTGTCAACCAACAGCATCCCCCTTTTTGTACTAAGAATTTCTTCAAACACAGATGGGGTCAAGTCGTCGCTCATGGCTACCCATTGTACTCGTAATTTGCTATGCTTGAGTTGTGGAACCCATTGAAGCTAAACGATTACAAGCAATTGCACAAGCCATCAGGCAATCAGTGGTATTGATGTTGCTTGAAGCTGGATCGGGACATAGCGCGGGCTCACTGGGGATGGCAGACGTTTTCACCGCACTGTATTTTGGCAATGTCGTCAAACACGATCCCACCCAACCAAATTGGCCTGATCGTGATCGTGTCGTGCTTTCGAATGGTCACATTTGCCCCGTTTTGTACGCCACATTGGCAGAAGCAAGTTACTTCACCAAAGACGAACTTCATTCGCTGCGAAAATTTGAGAGTCGACTACAAGGTCACCCACACCTGGATAGTCTGCCTGGAATTGAAAATACATCTGGACCTTTGGGTCAAGGTTTATCACAAGCACTTGGTTTGGCGCTGGCCTTCAAAATGGATGCTTTGCCCAATCGAGTCTACTGCTTATTAAGTGATGGCGAACACCAAGAGGGTCAAACTTGGGAGGGCTATCAATTTGGGGCTGCAAAAAAATTAGATAATGTGACTGTGCTCATAGACAGAAACAATATTCAGATTGATGGTTTTACAGAAACAGTGATGCCAATCGAACCACTGAGTGATAAGTTAAATTATTTTGGGTGGCAGGTTTTTGCAGTGGATGGACATAATTTTGTGGCAGTCATCGATGCCTGCAATCATGCCAAGGCGATTCATGACCGACCCACCGCCATTATCTGTAACACTATACCTGGTAAGGGAGTAGAGTTTATGGAAAATTTACCAGACTGGCATGGTAAAACTCCAACGCTTCCAGATACAATTGAGGCAATACAACAAATTAGAAGCTTACAAAATCGGATTCAATGGTAACTATGCTAGCAACACGAGATGGGGTGGGTGGGGCATTACTAGAACTGGGTAAAACTAAACCTCAGGTAGTGGTGTTAACTGCCGATTTAGCCGAATCGACCAAAGTAGAGGCGTTTGCAAAAAAGTTTCCACAACGATTCATTGAGGTTGGCGTAGCCGAACAAAACATGGCTGGCATCGCTGCAGGCTTAGCCCTTGGCAAAAAAATCCCCTTTATTACCAGTTATGGAGTTTTTAGCCCAGGCTTAAATTGGGGAGTTATCCGGAGCGCCATCGCGTATAGCAATTTACCAGTCAAAATTATTGGCGGCCATGCTGGACTAGCTACGGGCCCCGATGGCGCCACTCACCAAGCACTCGAAGACATTGCATTGATGCGAGTACTCCCCAACATGATCGTGCTAGCGCCTGCCGATGAGGAAGAAGCCTTTCAAGCAACGCTAGCTGCAGCTCAGTACCCAGGTCCTGTGTATATTCGAACCAGTAAATTACCCGTTGAATCAATAATAAAAGAGGGTACTCCTTTTAAAATTGGGCGCGCGCAAGTGCTCAAACAAGGCTCGGATGTCACAATTATCGCCCACGGCACCATGGTCGCGCGCGCCTTAGAATCGAGTAAATTTCTCGACCATGTTGCTATATCTGCGAGAGTTATTAACTCTGCCTCAATTAAACCGCTTGACCAATCAACTATCCTACAAGCATTTCGCCAAACCCAAGCTGTAGTAGTAGTTGAGGATCATCAGGTCGCAGGTGGACTTGGCTCGGCAATTGCAGAATTAGTTTCACAAGAAACTATTCGAACACCATATAAAATCATCGGAGTTCAAGATGTGTTTGGCGAATCAGGCGCACCCGACGAGCTGTATCAAAAACACGGACTTACTGCCGAAAATATTTCTGAAGTGGTTAGTAGCCTCTTTCATTCATCCAACTAATTCTAGTCGAACTTCTCAAAGTTTTTCTGTATAGTGAAATTATGCCCAAATCAAATCCCTCAGATTCCAATAAAGTTGCCATTGTTGGCTGTGGTCGCGTTGGTATGAGCGCGGCGTTCTCAATCCTGCACAGTGGCGTCGTCAATGAACTAATCTTGTATGGTCGCCATAAGGCAGAAATTATTGGCGAAGAGCTCGATTTAGAGCATGGCATAGCCTTTCTGCATCAAGCCACAATTCATGCTACAGAATCATATGAAGATCTAGCGAATAGCGATGTGGTGATAGTGACAGCCGGAGCTTCACAAAAACCTGGTGATACTCGTCTTGACTTGGCGGCCAAAAATGTATCAATTATGGAATCGATAATTCCAGAAATCGTCAAAGTTGCTCCCGAAGCAGTCATAATCCTTGTTTCTAACCCCGTGGATGTACTGACATATAAAGCCTATCAAATGGCAGGTTTACCCAAGGGTCAGATTTTTGGTTCCGGCACAGTCTTGGACACCTCCCGATTTCGTTTTCATCTTTCAGAATTTTTAAAAGTTAATCCCAGAAGCATTCATGCCTACATTTTGGGAGAACATGGCGATAGCTCGTTTCCCGTCATTTCTCAGGCAACCGTTGGTGGTCAACCGCTCAACGAATTTCCTAATTTTTCAGACAAAAAAGCAATTGAAGCGTACGAAAAAGCTCGCAGGGCCGCTTACACTATAATTGAATCAAAAGGCGCCACATATTACGGCATTGCCGCAGTGCTATCTCATATTGTTAAATGCGTGCTGACTGATTCAAAATCCGTACTTCCCGTGTCAATTCCGCTACATAATTTCCATGGTCATTCGGGTGTTGCTCTGAGCGTGCCTTGTGTTGTTGGTAGAAGGGGAGTAGAAACTATACTGCAACCGAAGCTGAGTTGGGAAGAAAAACAAGATCTAGAAAAATCAGTTAATACTTTGAAACAATATCTATAATATTCACGATCCTTCGACCTTGTTTAAGACGCAATCAACTAGTGTTTTGACATAATATATATTATAATGATATAATACTATATATTAATTTAATGATTTGTCTCACCTAAATCAAAAAAGCTGATCTAGCGTATGCAATCAAATGAAACTCAAGAAACACACAGTCGCACCTGTCAGTATTGTGGAAATGAAGTAGAACCTACAACAATAGTTTGTTCAAGTTGTGGATCAAGAAAATTTCACACTACTAAGAAAACTACATTCCCAGATGCAATCGGCATGCCACTTAGTTCACCCGTATCCAATATCGAGCAGGAAGAATTGCCAGAAAATAGAGCATCCTGGATAATCGATAGTTTTTTGGCCTCAGGTGGTTCGTTTCTGGTAGCAATAGCTTCTTATGCAATGTGGAAAATTCATGATAATTCCTCAATTATTAACCCCGATATGGATGCGAGAACTGCTCAATTGTTATTGCTCTTAGTAATCATTTCAGGAATTACTGCCATAGGGATATCATTCCGACCATCACCACAAGAATAGTAATTCGATATCTATAAATCTAAATCTATTTTTGACAATGGGAACAATAAAATGTACTTCTGCCAGCCTGTTTAATCCTCAGTATTGCCCGATCACATACTAAACATGGTTCGTTTTCTCTAGCATAGACTCTCCGTTCTAATTGATATTTTCCCGACAATCCATCAACATTTTTATAATTTTGAATCGTCGCCCCACCAAGCTCTATTCCGCGATTAATAATGGTTTTCAAAGAGTGAAGGAGTCGGTTCGATTCGTCCCGACTCAGTAATTTTGCAGAACGAGTGGGGGAGACACCAGCCAAATGCAAACCATCACAGGCGTAAATATTCCCCACACCAGCAATGAAAGAACTATCCATAATTACCTGCTTGATAGATTGGGATTTTTTTTGCAAGTGCTGATAAAACCATGTTTCTGTTATTTCAGAATCAATAATATCTGGACCAAATGCTTTCAATTCTTTTTGTTTTTCTGCTTCAGTCACAACCTTCATCCAACCAAACACTCGCATGTCATTGAAATAGAGTGTTGAACTATCATCTAATGTAAGAATTACTCTCGTATGTTTGCCTGGTAATTCGTCAACCCAATCTGCGGTTGGATGACCACCACCAACTTTTACTTTGTTTTGATCAACATGAATTAACTGCCCCGTCATTTTGAGATGAACCAACATCGAATCGATTGATTGTTCGAAATCAATGATGAGTATTTTCGCTCGACGAGTGATGCTTTGGATAGCTCGACCTATCACCAACTCGCTTTGACCACTCCAGCTTTTATTTCTTAACACAGAAACAGAAATAATCTTTCGACCAGTCAATTTGGTGGCTAATCGTCTGGCAATGGTCTCAACTTCTGGTAACTCTGGCATCTTTTGTACTATATCATTAGTGGTTGATGATACCCACCTAGTGCTTTTCTGATAATGGTTGGTATAATTACACCCACAATTGTGAGCTGGGCCCGTAGCTCAGTCGGTTAGAGCGACAGCCTTTTAAGCTGTGCGTCCTGGGTTCGAGTCCCAGCGGGCTCACAAAATACGCAAATAGCTTTTGATTATTTCAATTAATATCTAATTGAATAAATCCTATATTCTTTTTCTATTAATATTTTCTATCAGTATAATTATATTTTCCTGGTATAATTTCTGACTTCTTATGCACACATATTCTAGTGAATACGCAACAAGATATATTGAAACTACTTTGCATTCGCCATATACCGTCTACAAGAATGGCATTCTTGCGGAAATGTTGGCAAATTTAAGCGTTGAAAACATCTTTGATTTTGGTGGTAATATTTCGGGATTAATTCGAATGCCTGGATCGTTACGTTTTAAACTTGAAAAGTTTGGAGTTACCTATTCGGGAATAGATCTCGTACCAGAATATTTTAGCCATTCATTTGCAAAATCTCTTGGTGTGCCCGATGAAGAATTATATCCCTCAGTGGGAGGAATTGTTGGCAATCTTCTCCATCTTCCCCTAGCAGACAACAGTGTGGATGGCGCTGTTTGTGCCGATGTCATTGAACACATTGAAAACCCCGATTTGGCTTTGAGCGAGATGTGTCGCGTACTAAAACCTGGTGGAAAAGTAATCGTTGTTGTTCCATCATTATATAAATTAGATGCAATCAAACTGCCTCATGTAACTCATCGTAGATATTCATCACATGCAAATCGATTGTTAATAAGCGAGTGGATACAATTAATTATTGACGCTGGTTTTACGATTGATTCAAATCTATCTCGACCAATCGGAATTGCATCTGGCTTACTCTATCTTGCTTGGCTAAACCCAGATTATATTCCAATCAGACCGGACGCGAGTTCAATTGATGTACTTTCTGCAAATGCAAAAGCATTCCATAGAATTAAAAATAAAATAAGTAAAGTTGATGAATTAATTGACAAACTACTCCTTGATGATGAAAGTCAATTAGAATTAGTCAGATCGCTTTTTCAAGATGGGGATGTACACGGAATTCTTCGACAAATATATAGTTGGTATTCTCAGGTTACTCATATGCACGATCCTGATCTCGAACATTTTGTTGCAACATTTGATGCTGGACTATCATCTCCTGAAGGCTTAAGACAATTGCAAGCAATGATTCTATCTAATAATGAAATAATTCAAGATAATGCATTTTTTGGAAATTCAGCACTGCTAGTGCTCACAAAAAAATAGTTATTCTTAGTAATTTGAAGTTATAGTAGTTGGGAAGCTAACATTATCTAGATCAAGCTCCCAATTTGCTCTGAAGAAATGCCGATGAGTGTACTTTCAACTGCTCGATAAAAATTCCGAGTGTGACTGAAAGGTGACTCATCTTCCCGTCTTTTATCATGCTCTAATTCATGCGCACATATCGTTAGAACACTTGCTAAACTCGCAAAATCGTTTTGGCTCGCTCTTTCTATTGTGGATAACATTGTATCAAGATTAAATGAAACAATTCTACCGTGATGAAATGCATTATTATTGATACCCCTGAGCCTACCCCTGTGGGTCAGTACTCTTACGCCATCGGTGTTTTCAACATGAGATCGAACAACGCCAGTAACCATTTCAAGCGTCGCCAGTATATTTGACGGGGCATCAACGTACACAATAGTATCTTGAGCGTTGTCGATTTCTTCATTTTTGATTCGCTCTTTTCCTGCCCTGATTTGCTGAAGAATGGGAGGTGGTATTTTTTCTGCGGCAAGTTGACGTTGAGCGATTGGCAAATATTGATCTGCAATAATACGAGCAATAGACCACTTGCTGTTTTCTATTACGATAAGTGGTTCGTAGTATAAATATGCGCCAACCTCAGTTCTGTCGGTGAGTTGTAACCATTGATCATCTGGACTGAACAGCTTTCTTTGTTCATAAGCGTTTTGCGATGCTGTACTGAATAGAGCTGAGTCGTACCAACAATCTCTGGTCAAATAGTCACCCCCAACAAGATCAATTTGGCCCAGGCTTACTAGTTGCATAAATATTTGTTGCCAATTCTCAGATAAATATTTTTCTAAAATTTTTTGTGCCCATACTTGATCTTTAAATTCAAGAGTTGAGCGAATAATTGCAATTTGAGGAGCAGAAATATTTATAGTGAAACCAGAACTAATTAATAATTCTTGGTATGGTTTTGGAATAGCGCTTGCTGACGAAATTAAACCAATAAGATTAAATTTTACAGGAACGTGTTCTATAGAAACCTCGGGAGCGTACCATTCCCTTGAGGTTCTGATTACCCCAACTGCTCCAAATCCCCCAATGATATTTGGAGAGATGATTGTTTCAGCAGTTGTATTTAAATTGCGATATGATCCTTCATTAAGAATATCGTCAAAAACAATCTCCGCCTCTTCTTTTGGGACATTGCGCGCAAAATAGTCGATGCTGGTTCGAAAAATTGAAGACTCGGCCTCAGGGTAATCACTCCATTTGACCCCTTCTATGATAGTACCTGGCTTATGATTAGAGTCGATAACCATGTGTCTAACTAAAATATCAGTTACCTTATGTTGTCTAGAATCAACTACTTTTCTATATTCAATAAGTGCCGTCTTACCCTGACGATCGGTTACTCGCGCTCGCACCAAGTCGTATTCCTTTAATAAAGTTAAAAAATGCACACTATGCAAGCCTTCACCAACACCCGGAGTTGTGAGTTTGGTTAGCGCCTCGTTTGCATCCTGCCATCCTGCCTCATCATTAATTCTAAAACCAAAACCATATTTACCCCGGTCATCATCGGTATTAACTTCCATAAAATCAGAGATAATTATCCTATTTGATACCTGCTGATCAGCAACTCTTGCTCTATTTATAGCTTGAACTGCATTTTTTATAGCCTCATGAACACTGCCACCGAGTCCTGGCTCAACCGAGTTCACATTCTGTAATACTCTCCGTAGAGCTAATTCGCTTGAATTGGGGTCGAGAAGTTCCCCCACTGAACTAGCGTTACTCAACCCATTTACTGCAATCTCGTTTGAAACTAATCCATCAGATATTCCCAACTGTGTTTTTCCATGCAGAAAAATAGATAAGGCTTTTTTCCCAGCGGTTTGCTCGTGAAAGCTATACATATCTGGCTTCTGCAGATTGTGTATATCATCAGAACTTAAATTGTGTTCACCACTAATCCATAAGGCAGCTCTCAATTTATGAATGCTTCCGTTGCAATTATAAAATAGAATTTTTAGTAGATTTGGGTCAAAACCGCTACCTTCCGTTAAATAAAAATAGAACAGGTCGTACATATAATCGACATGCTTGTACAGGTAAAGTAGTCCTAGATGGGTATCAGCGCGGATTTCACTAACAAAAAACGCCTCAATTACTTCTACGGAAACTGATTCAAGAATTCCTACAAGCCGCACATCGCTCTGTGCCATAACCAACAGTAGCTTTTTTGCAAATAGCTCCGTTGCATTACCAGCATGATAACCATCATCTTCTTGCGATTGGTTTACTTCTTCCAAGTCATCAACAGTAAGTTTAAAAAAACTTTCAAAGAAAACACTGGAATTAGTAATTAACTTAGTGGCCAACCAAGTTTCTCGTAATGATCTGAACATCCTGAGAATTTCCAACCAACTCACATTTGATTGCTTGTTAATAGTTGCCAAGTCTAAATTAAATATTGTTCTTAGAGTCCCTGAGTTTGTTGCGTTTTTTCCTTTTCTTCTTTTTGTAGTTTTTACCATCTCATTTGTTTCAAATGACTCAAAATCGTGATGCTCTTGGAGGGAATTTTCAATTAAACAAAGAAATATTGGAAAAAAAGCATCAACTTCTAGATGAGTTGTTAAACCTAGGTGGGTAATTACACTTAAATCCACTTCAGAATCATGGTCTCTGTTTACAAACTCCGATATAAACCGCTGTTTCTCCTCCAGAGACCAAGTCACCCAATTGATTCTTGCCATATCAAGCTGAGTTTTAATCTCACTAATTATTTTCCTGATTTCTTGAGCAAATTCTTTTGAAACCCACAGTTCATGATCGTAATCATCTTCAGAATGACTTCTTTCTAGTTCTTGACTTGAATCATTTCTTACAAAAGAGATCTCCATAGGCATCTTACTATCGGTGCTGAGTTGCTCGTCAGTTATATTATGTTGCACCGCAAGTACCTTAACAATGTCGGCATGTCGTAAAGTTTGATTCTCTGAATGCAAATTGGGAAAGAATCGCTGATTAAGAATTACCGTTTGCTCCGTCCACAAGAATGGCCTTCTTTCATTTTCGGGAAAAGGAAACGCAAATACATGACCTCTGTTTGATTCAAGTTCCTTGACAGTACAAAAACCAAGGATTTCATAGTCGAATACATAATCGCCAACTAAACCTGCAGGAACAAACACGACATCTGGCCTTGAACATAGTACCGCTAATTCACTTGGCCATGCTTGTGATTTGTCAAGTAATCCAACCAACGTATTGCACACCTGACCAAGCTTTCTTGAGAGATTGATATCGTACCGCAATTTATTCGGTGATTTTTTATCTAATTGAGCACAAAAATCAACTAAGGCTAAAGCAATTTTGAGACGGAGAGTATTTGGCATGTTGCTTTGTTGGGTTAATGTGCCAATTAGGGCAGCGACCCTCAAATAATCAAATTCGCCCAAGCGCAGATCACTTCTACTTTCTGAAATTTGACCTATTCTGTAATCGAGGTTTATATCGATGGTGGCTGGAATGTCATTTCCATCTATGACAAGAGGTTCGCCAAATCGCATTCCAAGAACACTTAGGTAAACCAACGACACACTTCCCAGCTGTTTTGAAACTTGCAATTCAGTAGTTTTGTACCTCTCAACTGTATCCTGAATAAGATAGTTATCTGCTAAATTACATCCCGAAGTATAGTGTGAATCAGCGGCGAACTCCTGTGTAAGAGAGTATACAACTTCAGATTTTCTCTCAGTTTTTTGATGAGTGTTTTTTGCCCGTTGGCTACTGATTTCCAAAGCGCGGGCATATGATTGATTTGGAGTCAGAAGATTAAACCTATTTTCTTGAGTTACTCTGTCGACCTCTGTAGGTGTACCAATGAGTCTAAGCGTTAGATTTGCTCCTTTGTAATTACCAAATCGGTCTGCCAAATAACCTATTAAATTATTTGGTGAAAAACCAATCTCTTCCGCAGTTTCTTTTGATAAGGTAATTCTAGTCATAGTACCCTGTTTATCTAGACCAGAATCGCTATGAGTTGAAGGTACGGTGCCAGAAGCTACTGTAGCTAAAAGGTTATTACCGCACGGTCTAACATTCATGATTGTCGAATGTGCCGCTTCAACAGTAGTTGTAATAAAAATGTCGTCTCCTTCTCTCATTAGTAAACCATACTGTTGGTTAGCACCTACACCCATTTGTCCAATCGAAGAACTCCAAAGTTGACCCTTTGTACTGGCGCTCGGCGGCAGAAACTTTTGAATAAACACCTCACTTGTCATCCCGGGTCCAATTCCTTTATCAGAGATTTCTATAACATAGCTCCCATCAAGTTTGAGTTTTATTACCAACTCTATGTCTGGTTTATTTAAACCAACTTCAAGACCCGCATCAATTGAGTTACACAATATTTCCACAAACGGGCGTAACTTTTCAGCTGATTGTTCGTGAATCAATCCTCTAATAAATTTATTGTCTTCAAGTCCACCTAAATCAACACTGGTTGATTTTAAATCTCGCCAATGACGTATAGAATCCAGAAATGCACTGGAGGGTACTTCTTTTCCAGATAAACTCTGAAGTAAAGACGAAAGGTCATACGTTCCTGCTTCAAATTGAGGCATAACTATATTTTAGTACTTAACAATAATTGTAGATAGACATAGATTATCAAACACCTAAGGTGAAAGCGCGACAAAAAACTATTTCCCCCTTGCCAAGTTGTCAGTTTTTTTCCATACTAGTGGATAAGAATGCTGAATACCCAGAAACTGCTCTATATTCTTCCTGATGTAGCCTACGTGGCTGAGTTGCTTCCTGGTAAAAAACCCCATTCATTTTCAATTCAAACTTTCAGACAAATTAATGGTGAGTATCTGGATGAAAATGCATTTATTGCTGAAAATGTCATCAAGCTACTCTCAAAATTAGAAGATGATAGCTACCACTTGGTATTACCAGATAGTCTTTTCACCAATACCATTGTGACAGTCAAAGAAACCGAAGATAAAAAAATTGAAACATTTATTAATGAAAACCTCCTACCACAGCTTGAAATTTCCCGTGACACTCATCAAATTGCTATCAGCAAACTCACTACACTAAAAGGTGAGTCAAGAGTTCAACTTTCGGCCCTCGAACAATCTTTACTCGCCCCACTACGAGTTGGTTCAGGTAAAACAAAAAATAAAATTACTGCGGTTTCTCCTTTAAGCTGGACATTAAAATCAGTTGTTTCACTTGAACCATCAGTCACCATTTTACAAATGGGAAAAAACCTCTTTAGCGCCCTTCATT
Organism: uncultured Pseudomonadales bacterium; assembly: GCA_964400865.1. Lineage (GTDB taxonomy): Bacteria > Patescibacteriota > Microgenomatia > UBA1400 > PJMF01 > DAOQVB01. The sequence goes on along the minus strand of CAYNWG010000015.1, from coordinate 2,043 downwards.
ACATTGGAGTTGACCAAGCTTTTGAAACTATCGTAGATGATGTTGAGGCAATAGCTGAAACTATTAAAACGTTAAAAGGAAGCGAACCAAATATTCAAACTGTTTATCTCGTAACCAATGCGGTGGTTGAGGAAAAATTAAAAGACCTTCTCAGTAACACCGTACCCCTACAGCAACTTAACTTACTGAAAGAAGACGATGCAAAAATTCCATCGTATGTTAAGTACTGTATTGAAGCGGGGCAGAAAACCATTTCTATAAGTGATTATCCGGTGCCAAAGTTTACCCTTGGTAAATCCACATCTGAAGATGAAAGCATGCATGTCGAAAAACTGACTGAGGTTGAAAAACCGCTTGCAATCGAAGCAGCTGATGAGCTGCCGACGCTTCCAGAACCAAACCTACCGACAATTTCTGCTACAGTAGAAGATCAAAAGGAGAATGACTCAATGCCAACAGCAAAGCCCAAATCAACTAATGACAAAGAGACCGCAATAGAATCAAAACCAGAAACTGTTGTAGAATCAAAATCTGATACTTCTCCAATTGTCATAGACAATGCTAGTTCGATTGATTCTGATACTTCCACTCCGAGCACAGGTGATGTAGACTTATCGCAGTTTGCTGTTCATACTACCGAAGATGTGGCTGCTCCAATAATTTCAGAAGAAAAATCAACAGTAGTAGCTGCCACCAAACCAATTAAAAATCAATCTGGAGTTGGATCTATGATAAAAATGATTGTTATTACCTTAGTAGTCTTCATCGCCACCGTAGCAGTTGGTGTCGGTATAGGATTTGGATTGTTGACTCTCTCAAAATCAAAAACTCCAGTTACTCCCACCCCCACCGAAGTTACCGAGGTTGCTCCAACCGCCACACCACAACCCACCCCAGTGGCATCGCCATCTGCTGTCCTTAATCCAGAAGACGCAAGTCTACTCGTGGTTAACGCTACCACAAAAGCTGGATATGCGAGCACAATCAAAGATATGTTAACTAAAGCTAAGTTTGGTTCTATTACCGCTGGTAACGCCAAAGGTGAATATGCCACTGCCGAAAATAATCTGGTGTTGATGGCTGAAGAAAACCCAGCCCTACTACAACAACTAGAAAAAGCTACTAATTTAGGCCTAGCCTTTGCTGAAGGCTATAGCACAGAAGACGCCAAAGGCACTTACGACGCTGTAATAGTGTTGACTAAATAAATAGCTTGGGTATAATCAGCTAGCGTTTCAGCTCCTCGATCAATAGTATGATGGAAGGAGCTAGGACGTTTTTTTGTTTTGAAAAAAAGAAATCAAACTTTATGACAGGCATACATGTTTCGATCAGCGCTGAAACTATTTTTCACCTAGGATCTTTTCCTGTTACCAACTCAATGTTCGCAAGTTTAATTATTTCTGTTTTTCTCATCGGCTTTGCCATAATTACGAGACTAAAACTTCAAAATACAGGCAAACCAACCGGCATCCAAAATGTGGCAGAGTGGCTAGTAGAAACGCTGCACAATCTAGTGTTTTCAGTTACCGGTGATATTAAAAAAAGTGCGCGTTTCTTTGGTCCGGTGGCTACTTTTTTCATATTCATATTGCTTAATAATTGGTTTGGTTTATTACCAGGCTTTGGCACAATTGGGTTCACTCATACTCCTGAACCAAAGGAGATAGTAGTTGAAGAAAGCGCCCTTGTAGTACCAGCGGAAGAAATCCTTGAATCAGAAATAATTGCTGCAGATCATTCGGTTACAACCCCAGAAAATCTTACTGAAACTAATCCCGCCGAAACTACAAACTCTGAAGAAACTCACGACGAAGGTGTATTCGTACCATATCTAAGAGCTGGCACAGCAGATCTCAATACCACCATTGCTCTTGCATTAATTTCTTTTACATTAATACAAATATTCGGCGTTCAGTATTCACACCTAGGTTATTTCAAGAAGTTTTTTAATTTTTCTAGTCCCATTGATTTCTTCGTGGGGGTGCTAGAACTTATTTCCGAAATTGGCAAAATAATCTCATTTGCATTTCGTTTATTTGG
>CAYNWG010000014.1:16976-22915 GCA_964400865.1 uncultured Pseudomonadales bacterium | reverse complement strand
AAGATGAGCTCTTCCCCAGTTGGTCCCCTCACTTTGCTGTTATTAGATTTGCCGTGGCTCTCAGCCTGCTCAAACCTCTCAAGCAAACTCAGCCCCCACTCTGGTTGGACTGGCAACAAACCGAACGTATGAGTGAAGCAACCGACAGCATTAATCAACGCTTCGGCCTCTTCACCATCAAACCAGCCAGCTTACTCGACCACAAACTAATCAGACCAGAAGTCACTGGCTTTTTGGGAGACAAACACTATCATCAATTAACACAAGAAAATCAATAAAATTAAACTTGAACTGGGCTCTCATGCGGGAATAAAAGGGTCAGCATTTCTGCTGACCCTTTCAGTAATTAACTAAAAAATTAAACAAGATTCCTGATGTTCAATTCCCCCTCGACTTTTCTGCTGCTACAACTGCGGCAGCAATTTTTAAATCAGCCCATTTTTGTGATCCTTGCTGCATATCAGCGTCAAGTTGGGCTCCAACCGCTTGCCCTAGAGCGTTAGTGGCAGCTAGACTAGGTGCTGGTTCTGCTTCTTTTGATCCTTTTGCCATAAAACCTCCTCATAATTTACTAATTCTACTACTCACTTTCTTTTAGACTGACCACTAATGGAATCGTCCACGTAGTCTTCATCAAATAAATCATCACCTTCCATTTGGAATACTTCGTCTGCCTCACGCTGCCTGCCACGCCCGCCCACTTGCGAACTCGCCGGACCACGAACAAAAAATTTATCTAAATCTATTTCTTGTAAATCTTCACTTCTTCCAATTCTCGCCATATATCTCCGACTGTAATAGATATACTTAATAGCTTCTTAATACTATACTAGCGAATATAAAAGTGTCAATATGTATCGAAACTTATCAATATCACGTTATAAATGCAAGCTTTTCAAAAAACTATGGAAGTAACTCTAGAATAGGCTTGGATAGTACATTTGAAATAAGGGCATAATCAACATTTTGTTCCAAAACAACATAACTGATTTGCTGAGCATCAAGCGTGGCCAAGTCGTTCGCGGGCACAATCATCAAAACTTTTTCCTTTGGGTTAGACAACACATCCCTCATGATTGAAAAAGATTCTGGATTCAGACCAAAACTAATAACATTTTTACCAGAATAATAAATTACCTCAGGACCAACCACTTCTTTAAGGTACAGTTGGCCAGGCAAGGTACCAGCCACCTGAGCTATCTGATCAATCGGGGGAATGTAACGATCAACTGGCAAAACAATCTGCCAGATTTGCCTCAGCTGAAAAACCGCTAGAGCAGACACCATGCACAGTGGAGTTAGAAACACTAAATTTTTAATCATTTTATTCTGAAAATACCTTCCCAACCTTTGAGTAGCATAATAAAAAGCTGTCGCTGCAGATAAGAATAATGGTGGATACAGTGGCAACAAGTGCCAAACTTCAGTTTTTTCATTGAGTAAGAAAGGACCTCCTACAACCAAAAGCCAGATGAAAATCAGAGCAATTGCTCGCTTGCGTTTAGTAAAGAAAAGACCTAAAGATACAACACCGGCTAATGAAAGGGTATACCACCTGCCTACTCCACTATGTAAATAGAGTAATATTTTTTGAATTTGTAGTCCCTGACTGACAAAATCTGGGTTACCTGCGCGCAAACCAATTTCTACAAAGTGGTGATACAAAAACCCACTATTGAAGATGGCGTTGTACCCATACCAGGGTAAAACAGCGCCAAGAGTTGCTAAACCAGCCAGCAAGCCATCCCTAATTTTAGCCTTTTTGCTATATTTTGATGAGAGTAATAAGAACAATAAAATTATTCCCGCCGAAACCCCTACTAACGTTTTTATCAACAACAAACAACCAAAAGCCAAACCAACCAAAACTGCAAGTTTTCGATTTTTTTGATAGAGCAAGCCTAAAAATACGGTGAGTAAATAGAAAAATAGTAGCGGTACATCTAAATTACCAGACCGAGCCCGATACACAAACCAAAGGCTACTGCCCAACATCAAGCTGGCCATTAAACCAACATTTCGATGTACCAGCTGTTTCCCAATGCTATATAGTAACAACAAGCTACCAATTCCCGTCAGGGCTGAGATAGCCCTAGTTGTGAGTTCTGAAATCCCAAAGATGCGATACGCTGTTGCCATCAACCAAAAACCTAAGGGGGGGTGATCGGTAAATGGCGTACCATTAAACCAAAGTAGTAAGGGGTTATTACGGAACAAAACATTTCTAGCGATCACTGCATACCAAGCTTCATCAAAGCTTTGCAAACTTAACCAACCCAAGCGATAAAAAAAAACGACTGAAAAAACAGCAACTAGGATGAAGTAAATTAACCAGTCTATCTTCTTCACAGTAGTATCATAACTGAAAAAGTGAGCATCACCTAGTTTGTTTCTACTCAATTGGTGTTGGTGTCACTAAGTTGATATGTAGTATCTTTGGTTCTTGTGTGGGTAACACAAGATTTTTCACGAATGGCGTGGGGTTCGTAACTGGTATGTCTTTAAGTATAGGAGCAGGCGTACTTTTCAACTCTGGTCTGATATATTGATTCTCAGGTGCAGCATCTTGAACATAGTCGTCCGCACCAGGATAATACTTTAATTGTACCGATAGAAACGGGTATGAGAAGTCCGTCAATAAGCGTTTTTCTTGGTTGAATAAGCTTAGTTTTTGATTGTTTTGATAGTTCCGAATTGCATCAATTTCTTGGTCTACTCCCCATACTAACTCTGGTTGCGCTGACCATGCAACAAATGCTTGTTTGCGAGTTGGTGAATAAAAACGCCAGGTTCTTTCAGTCTTTAATCGTTTTGAAAGCTGGCGCTCATGTGGCAAACAACTACTTGGATCACGATCAATATATAATGATCGTTGCTCTGCTCCCTTGCAGGCAAAAACATCATACGACCAACGCTCGATCAGTTTTTCACTCATTTCAAGTAGAGTCGCTTCTGGTGCATAGTGTAAGTACAGCCGGTCTCGGTGGTCGCGAAATGTTAGAAGTGCGAGTTTTAGACCTGCCAACTGAGAGTGCTCTTCATCGGTTAAAGTTGGTTTGGCCAGAAGTTGATGGGTTTCAGAAATTACATTTGGTAGGAGCGTAAGTTGTTCGCGCGCGGCATCTTCAGATAACTGCATGATATAAAAGTAATCAGTGTAATCATGGTGACCCGGTGCGCCGCGCGCAATGATGGCATCCACATTAATTACCTGCAAGCCTAACCAAGCAACAACTGACACAACGCCAAAAAGCAACAATACGCTTCTCTCCTTCAACTTATGCCAAAGTGCAAAAATTAACAACAGTAACAATAAACAAGCCAACCAAACTAAGAAAACTTCGCCAATAATTCTGACTCGAGTGAGTCCATACGTTTCCACATACAACAGATCTCTTTTATAAGCAGAAACGAGCAATGCAAACAACTCAATAATCAAAAAGGTATTACCAACTACTAGTAACCAAAAACGCTTGCCGACCGTCATTCCGTTTCTCAGTTTGATTGCCAGTAAGTAACTCAAAACTCCACCGATTAAAGTAGCTACTAGAAGTTCCACAAATCCCTTGCGGACATATTCGCTATAACTCATGTTCAATACATCAAGTAATTCGTGAGAGCTGCCAAAAAGATATCGCCATTGAACAACTAAGAACCCAGCGATCACCAAACTAACTGTTGCAACAACCACAATTGCATCTCTGCGAGAAAACCATTTGAGTTGATAAGGCGCATCTTCCTGCGATTGTCGCATTGAGAGACCAACTGCAAGTGCCAGCGCAATCACCACAGTCCAAATAAATCGTCCGAGTAATTGTTCTCGCAAGTCTCTAACAAGTTGGGCAAAAACTGGATCTGCTTGACTCAACAAAACAATAAATACCATTGCTCCAATTAAAGCCAAACTAGCTGTTTTAATCCAACCTACAATTTTTTGCTGACTCTCACTCGTTTTTTCATTCTTGAGCCAACCAACTAAAGCAATAAATTGGCTAATACTGTGTAATCCGGCCTGGAAGGCATCACTACAGAGTCGAAGGAGTGTTTGAGCACCCGCTCTCCGTATCAGACGCAAAGAAAGAAGCATGTTTGTTACAAAAAACACTAGAAAATTAATGCCTTGAATGAAGCCACTGGCTCTTAACGGCATTAGTAATGCGCTCGCAACCATGATTATGAGTAACGTAGAAATAATCGGCGTCCATTTTTGCCAAAAGATTATCACCCAGGCGATTGTAGTTGCGATTCCAAAAACTAATAATCCAACCGATGGGAATATTTGAGCCGTAAGTGTATCGTAGATGCCGAGATGAAATCCAACTAACAGCACTAAACTAAACCAAGCAGAATGTGGTGGAAAAGAGATAGTAATTTGTCCCGCCTGTTTTTGGCTTTTGATGATCCACCAGATACCAGCAAGCAAAACTACGATAGGAATAATTGCGAAGATTAGCGTCAGCATACTCAACCCCCCCATCATTCAATTATAGTTCATAATTACTGGATCTCAAAATCAGGGGCATCGGTTGGAGTAATCGTGCTACAGTCTTCTAAATGCAACTGTTCTACTTGGATATTTTATCGCTCCCCTTGCATCCAGAGTTCGGCGCTCCCGATCAGTTCTCACAGTACCTAGAAATCGTGCTAGCTGAAAACTTGAAATGTCCACCAGATTAACTTGTCTAAACTCAAGCAAAGAATGATTCTCCCAAGAATAATTATGTTTGCCCGTATGATCCGGATTACCTATCAAAATATACTCTCTCACGCCTGGAGTATTTGCAAATGCATCTGTCCAATCGATTCCTTCAGGCATCCATGAGCAAATCACTATGGATGGAACATGTTTTGACAATGCGGCAAGTACATCGGCTTTTTCAACTTCAAACTTTGATTCTTCTATCCATCCAATTTTAGCATCAGTGGGAATAATCGTTATTTTTGATTTGTTTTTTAAAGCTTGGTTTAGAAAAAAAGCTAGCTGCCCATCCCCCGCTCCTACTTCAACTATATTTCCAAATTTGCCAGTTTCTGCTTCAATTTCCGTCATTCTATCGACTAAATAATTTGCCAATGCCTGAATGTACTCCTGCGTCAGTATTTCATGAGATCCAGATAGACCTCTGACTAAATGATTCCAGTATGGATGAATCGAATCTTCATGATCAAGATTAAAAGCTAGTCGAAGCTGGGTAGTTGAGGGTAAAAAAGTAGCATCCTGCTTAAACCGCTTAATCAACCTGTCTGCCTTCAATCGTTGAATCAAACTACCGAATTCAAAACGAGTTGAAACCACGTGAGTATGTTCTTCATTTGTTTCATTCATCGGTAAAAGTATACCATCGGTTTACTAAGGAACCTCAGGATCACTTGGCAACAAAACCTCAATTCTGTAATAAATCTAAGAGCATCTGATTGACCAAAATGTATCTAAGTTTATGGTCAATCAATCGTCATGGCCAAATACTCAGCGAGAGATCCAAATCGCCGAGATTTATTGCGTGGATATTTGACTAGAACACTACCATCAGGAAATGTGGTAATTTCATTCATACCATGCATGTAAGACCATGGAATACCTGCTACTTCTTTTACCTTTTTTTGATCTTTCGGCTGAGACTCAAGCATTTTAAATAGTGACAAAGCTTTTTTTCTTAGTTAGTTGATTTAAATACGTGTTGGTTTGAGCCAGCATCTTCAATTTTGTAACCCAGTTGGAGTATTTTTTCTCTTAATTCGTCTGATTGTTGCCAATTTTTTTGCTCACGAGCCTGTTGACGTCTGGAAAGCGCGGCTTGAACTTCATCTGGTAAAGTTGCTGGATTGACAAATGTTCTCACTGTATCTCCAAATGTAAGTTGGTTGATTGATCCAATTCCCAAACCCAATACTTGATCAAATTCATTTAATAGTTGCCATTTTTGTTCGTTCCGTAAATC
>CAYNWG010000014.1:0-16876 GCA_964400865.1 uncultured Pseudomonadales bacterium | reverse complement strand
CCCAACGACTTGCTCATTTTTTCGTTATCTACTCGCAGATGGTTATGATGCACCCAATATTTGACGAATGGTTTTTTACCAGTCGCGGACTCAGCTTGGGCGATTTCGTTGGTGTGATGGATATCGATATGGTCTATCCCTCCTGTGTGAATCTCAAATTGTTCACCCAAATACTGCATGGCCATCGCACTACACTCGATATGCCAACCAGGAAAACCTCGTGTCGCCCAAGGACTCTCCCAGCTCATCGCTCGATTCTCCTCCGGTCTTTCAAACTTCCATAGAGCAAAATCGGTTACGTTACGTTTGCCATCTACCATTTCCACTCTGGCACCACCCTTCAGTTGCTCAATTTTTTCTTTCGTGAGTCCGGCTAATTTTCCATAATCCTCCAACTTGCTGGTGTCAAAATATACACCGTCACCATCAATGACGTACGTAAAACCCCTTGATTCTAAGGTTTTAACCAACTCAATCTGCTGAGGAATATGTTCGGTCGCTCTACAACTAACATCGGGCCGCTGATTACCCATCGTATCCATACTATAAAAAAAATAATCTTCAAATTTTTTCGCCACATCCCAAACAGACTGACCGTACTTCTTGGCGCCTTTTTCCAACTTGTCTTCACCGGTATCTGCATCTGATGCTAAGTGACCTACATCTGTTACATTTTGTACAAATGTTACATCAAATCCCTCATGTCGAAGCAATCGAACGAGCACATCGTCCATACTATATTTGCGCAAATGTCCCAAGTGAGTATAGTCGTACACTGTAAAACCACAGGCATATAGACCCACTTTTTTATCAGTAATGGGTACGAAATCTTCAATCGATCGACTCATGGTATTAAATAATCGCATCAACATATTGTAACGCACTCCGGAGCTATTCTTATTGCTCCTCCATCGTGGAAGTATCTCCAACTACTAAGCCCATCTCTTTTGCTTTCAAAACTCTCCGCATGATTTTCCCACTGCGCGTTTTTGGTAATGTATTTACCTGCTCAATATCTGTCGGCTCCGCGATATACCCAATTTTTTTACGGACCCACTTTTTTAACTCTAGTTTAAGCTCAGCGCTCAAAACCACACCTTGGTTGAGCACCACAAAAACCTTGATGACTTCCCCTTTTACTAGATCGCTGATGCCAATTGCGGCTGCCTCCGCAACATTCTCGTGTGAAACGAGCGCGCTTTCTACTTCTGCAGTGCTTATTCTGACTCCACCTACATTAATCACGTCATCAGCTCTCCCCAAAACCATGTAGTATTGGTCGCTATCTTTTTGGGCCACATCGCCAGTATAAAAATACTGTTTATTGCCAAATTCACTCCAGTACTGGACAAACCGATCGTCATTGTTCCAACAAGTTAGCAGCGCACCAGGCCAAGGATGTTTAATCACCAGATGGCCAACCACATTTGGTTGAGTAACTTCGTTGCCATCATCATCCACAATGCTTGGCTGTATGCCTAAAAAAGGTAAGCCAGCACTCCCCGGCTTTTGTTTCATAGCTGGTGGTGTCACCAACATGTGACCTCCAGTTTCAGTCTGCCACCAAGTGTCTATTACCGACGCTTTTCCCTTACCAATATGAGTAGAGTACCATTGCCAAGCAGCGGGATTAATGGGTTCGCCTACACTGCCTATGACTCGCAGTGATGTTAGTTTGTGTTTTTTTGGATACTTTTCACCTTCACGCATCAGCATGCGAATAACGGTTGGAGCAGTATAAAAACTTTGTACCTGATATTTATCAACTAGTTCCCAATATCGATCGGGGTTTGGAAATGCTGGCCCGCCCTCATATAGAATCGAAGTTACTCCATTTGATAAAGGACCATACACAATATAACTATGGCCAGTAATCCAACCAGTGTCTGCGGCTGTCCAATGTACTTGGCTTTCTTGAATATCAAAATTGTACTTAAATGTCATGTGAGAATACAAATTGTATCCTCCATGGCCATGCACAATCCCTTTTGGGGTGCCAGTTGTACCAGAAGTATACAAGATAAATAGTGGCGTTGAACTTTCAACTGGCACCACTGCAAATTCGTTTGATTGAGTAGTAGTTTGGTCATGAAAATCGAGTTCACTTGCTTGTAATGACATCGGTCGAGTTTTCCGTTGCATCACAAGCACATGCTCAACCAAAGGACACATCGCAACCGCTTCACGAACAACACCAAGCAACTCATGTTGTTTACCATTTTTTTGCATCCAAGTGGCTGTGAAAACAAGTCTAGCTTGCGTATCTTTAATCCGTATTGCCAACGCCTCTGCACTAAATCCTGCATAAACTACCGAATGAATGGCTCCCATTCTGGCGCAGGCCAACATGATGGTGATCTGCTCTATTGTCAACGGCATGTAAATCACTACTCGATCACCTTTTTGAACCCCATATTGCCGTAACATGTTAGCTACTTGGTTGACTCGCTCCAATAGTTGCGCATAGGTTATTTTTTCTTCTTCTTCTAGTTCGTTATTGAAAATGTAAGCAACGCGATCCCCGTTGCCCTCAGCGATATGCCGGTCAAGACAGTTGTGGGTAATATTGATCATACCGCCATCAAACCATGAATAGTGAGGATACTTCCAAGAGAATGACGTAGTAAAGGGCTGAAACCATTCGAGCTCAGTTTCAGCAAAGTGTTGCCAAAATTCCGTAGGATTCGCTATAGACTGTTCGTATAGTGATCGATACTGAGGTTGAGAGTAGCGATTTATCATTACTAATAATTACTTAATCTCAAACGTCACGCTGACTGTTTTACTGAGGGTAGAAGTGCCAGCTTCAGCAGGGCCGCCGCCGCCGCCCATGGCTCGATCATACATAATCGGGTAGACATTGCTGGCACCCATTTCTGTAATCTGTTGAATTTTGCCTAGTTTGAGATTTTGACTCTCAGCCAATGTTTCAGCTTTCTGTTGCGCGTCAGCCACTGCAAGCGATAGTAAATCATCGCCTTTTTGTGAATCATCGGTGCGATAGTTAGGACCATAAACATTAGTTGCTCCACTTTTTGCCAGCATGTCATTTATCTGACTCACAGCATTTACCTCTCGCACCGTAACCTCCACTGTGTTGCTGACGCGCCATTGACCTGGCCGATATCGTTGAGCACCATTTTCATAATAACTTTCCTGATCTTGGTAGACACTCATACTCTGCGTTTGAATATCGGCCTCAACAATACCAGAATCTTTTAACAGAGCGATAATTTCTTCCATTTTTTGACTCACCTCAGAAACAGCTGTTTCTTTGTTTGCATTCACCGCTTCCACGCCAGCGCTAAATGAAGCCAATTGGTTTTTTTCTTCTCGCTGAGCGGTACCCGTCACAGAAATAGTTCGATCAACTCCCAAGTTAATACTACCCCACTCCAATCCATCGAGAGGAAGAATCCAAAGTACTCCCAAAATAATTAACGAAAATACAACAATAGAAAGTGTTTTTTTCATAGTGAGATTAGTATAGCAGTTACAATCATTGTGTGTATTTATCTTGGTAATCTTGCATCTCTCGCAGCGTCTATTGGTTGATTTCTTATCGCAATTAGATCAGACAATCGTTGAGCGATGACTGTAGGATCGTGACGCTTGAGTTGATCAACTATAATTTCTGGTTTGACCCAATCAGTATCACTGACAACCATAAACTTGTCATAGGCTTTTGGATACACTTGCCCAAATAATATATGCGATAGTATGCTCATGGAATCCCATTGACTCGATGTTATCTCTGAAGAACGCGCGATATCTTCTAGAAGTTGATGCAAAGGATTTTCCTTCATTCTAGAAAATAACTCACTATCGCTATCTTCTGGTTTTAGTTGGTAATAATAACTATTATTCATCGTATTCGCTTCACGAAATGCGAGTAGTAGTTTTCCAACTTCGCCAACTAGTTCTGGGCTACCATATAACCGTAGTATGGACTCAAGTGCAAATTTGGTAGCCGCTTCATCTGCAGCCACAATTGGAATAATCATAGCCTGAATAGTGCTCTCACCAAATCTGTGTTCATAGCTTGCCCTCATTTGCTGATATCTTTTGAGCTCAGAATGGAACTTGGGATGGTGAATAATAAATTCTTTATAATAGTCCGCTTGGTTCTTAGGCGGTACCTCAGCTGTAAGTGCAAATTCCAACGACTCAATCAGTTTTTTAAAACGCTCCACATCTCTTGCTGCAATAGTATAGATGACATCTGTACCAATATCTGGCTGAGAACCGCTGCGACTACCTGTCTCTTGAGGGGTCACCGAGCGAATGATGGTATGAAACAAATCAGACATATGTGAAAAGAACATCTGCTCATCAAGGTAGTATCCAAAAGTAGAAACCAAACGATCATAAATTGGACTAAATTCTGGTATCTTTGATTCATTTTTTGGGTCGTTAGCGTCACCCACTTCAGTAAAAGTGCCAAAGTTTACATTATTTTCTGACAAGACTGTCCCGATCTTCCTACAAAATGCAATGAATTTTTTAACATCTTCTTGGTCGGTTGGTGTGGTAACAACTAAACTCATTTCTCTCTCTAAAAAATCAACAACTTCTGTATTGCTAAATAGTAGCAAGCATCCAATCGAAGCAACTTGGTTTGGCAAACGTCTTTCGGTTTCAGAATACATTTTCATAAAACCGCTGAAAACAATTTCAAATTCAGGGTTGGCTTTTACGAGCTCATTCCATCTATCATAAAAATCAAGAATGTCAAAAAACTCAAGATCGTTTGGATCATCAGCGAAACCACTTTTCCTTATATATCTTGATTGTGTCCAAGATTGATAGTGTTTTGTATCCTTCGCAGCAACGGCAGGTGTAATAAAATATGCTTGCCAATCAGGAGAATTGTACTCAAAACCAGCAGATGTTTGATTGAGGAGTTTAGCTTGCACTGGCACTGGTCCGTGGTGGTACACACTATACCCAATACTCCAATAATCAAGCTCTGAATCTTGATTTAACGCATGTTCAACTGCCTGACTGATCAATGGATCTGAAAATACTGCTTCCATCGCTTGGTAGTACAAAATTAGACCAGTGATAATATTTAATTCGGCGTCATATTGCACCAAATCGGTTCTAATTGGGGTAATAATAATATTTTCGTCGTTCCTTCCTACTAATCGATTGTCACCCATAAATGCGATAGTTTTTACAACTTCTTCTGGAGGAATTCTAAAACTACGCGCAAATTGTTGAGTATCTGCAGAATATTGATAAACTCCTTGAGGTTGTATCGGCATATTGTACAGATGAACAAAGGGAGCCAAGGGCCCATCTCCGCTGGGTGAGTGTTTACCTTCGTGGAGATGTGGCGCATTACCAATGCCAAAATTCTCTCTCCACCAAATAGTTTGAATAACATTCTGAGGGATACCGGTCAGATCGGAGAATTTGCGAGTGAGTTGATCAAAATCAGTTACACTGGGATCAATCGAGTCTATCAGGCTTGGAACAAGCCCACCTGCCAAGATTTGATCGTAACGCTCCGAGAGCATGCTCAGAAGGTCGGCAAAATCAACTCTAATTCCCATGGCACGAAGGTTTTCATTTGTTTTACCCCTGTATACGCTTATCGCCTCACTCGTAGTGATAAACCGTGGATGTGAGTACCGAGCATAATCAAGCAAATTATTTTCCGATTTATCCAGAGGCAGCTTCTCAGGTAAGGGTTTTAATCCACTTTTCCCAGAGAGAAAATATCCGACCGATAATCTATCAATAATAAATTTCTGAATTCTCAAGAACCTCGCGCTCGGTTCGGCTTCACCCTCAACTATTGGTTGTTGCGGTGTACCCAGTGGATGGTCAGGTGGAAAAGAAGAACGTACTACCCCTCTCAAACTCGCTTTCAACAAATCTGGTAACATCGCAGCCATGACGACTCCCCTTGGGGAATCCTCAAATACAAACTTTCTTCTTCCTGGGTCTGGAACTAAATTGCCCTGATCATAGTTGGTCATATTCAGGATTACTTAACATACCCTTACGTACCTTAGATTCATATCGCACTCCACACTGCGACCAGCAAGCTAGTCTTAATTCAGTATAACATTGAGAGATTATTTATCTGGCTCTAACTCTTGGGTGGGTTGAGGTTTTTTACCCAGTTTCAGTACCAATTTATCCAACGTCAGTGGGGACGCTAACGAAATCATCTCCAAAGTAAACACCGATAATTCAAATGCTGAAGGAATATGATTAGTTATAAAATACGCACCCAATCCAACAAACGCAGAGGTTTTTACAGAGTCAGAGAACAAACGCCGCTCAGTTCTTTCAATTACACCACTACTCATCCCCGCTTGTCTTGCTAAATCAGAAACTCTGCCAATCCGTTTATAGCCAAACCAGAGTAAAGTTAGAAACGTCACAATTGCTGTAACAGCATTCAATCTAATATTCGGAACTGCTACATCGCCAGTAAAGATTTTAAATTCAAATCCAATCGGAAAATTATGTGCTAACACCCAGCTGATAATCATGATAATTAACCCATACGTAACCACATACCGAGCTGGTAATTTACTGAGTGGTGTATGATTCGACTGAACGCCACTCTTTTTCCATCGTCTAAATAATTCAATGCCAATCATCGCAGCAGAAAACAAAGCAAGCAGAACTAAAACACCAAGAAAACCAAAATCGTGAGTTTTACTCACTACAAAATATGGCAGTTGAAAAATCCTGTCTTGAATGGGATATTCTGGGTAGGGAACGAATGAGTAGAGCCAGTTTGGATTGAGTGGAACTGAATAAAAATCTTTTAAAAATAATCGTCCGATTGAAAGAAACGAGGTTAGCTGAATCATGAAATCGACCAGGTAGAACAAAAAGGTTGAATTGCCGAAGTTGAATTGCTGCTTAAGTTTTTTTTGTTGCAAAATAGAATGTTCAAGTTCTTTTGTTTCATCTTGAAATTCTTGGATATTTTGTCCACGTCTTACCCGAATAATACGGAGTGGAATTAAAAGTAAAGTTTGAAATACACCCAACAAAATAACCGACACCCACATTTTATTCGTTACAGCATAGAATCCGAAGACAATACTGGCATAAAATTGCGTCATTAAACCAGAGAAAAAAACGTACAAAATTAGTAACAGCAAGGTGCTGGCAACAATACTTCTCAGTGAAATGAGACCAACCATCTCACTTAGCTTGTTATCTCTGGAAATAGAAGGGAATCTTAACTTTGGAGGCATAATAATAAACCTAGAGTGGCATTGTACACCAACAAGTAGTTTCTCTCGAGCGAATTAGTTTGCTCCCTGCGCATTACTCAATTGTTGGCGATTTTGAGTAATTTGAGAAATAGCATTGCTCTTATGGCTTTTACCCGAAGCGGGACCAACAGGTCCTTTCTTAGAACCACTTGGAGCTGCCACACTACTTTGCTCTTTTTGTCTACGTTCAGCAAGTTTTTTGCGCTCCTCTGCTTCTTTTTGTTGTTTAGCCTGCTGCTCGCGCAGTTGAAACTTTCTTTTTACTTCTGCTTGATCCTCCTGCTCAAGTTTTTGAAATCGCCTATGAAAAGCCGCGAGTTTTTGTTTTTTCTGAGGGTCATCAGTGTCGGCCTTTACTCCAAGCCAAGTATTGAGTGAAAAAAATTGTTTGATTTCGTTCCAAATATCATGGATAGGACGCTTGAATACTTCTTCACCAATTGAACCTACCTCTCTAGGTTGCTGCTGGCTGGGTGGCTGGCTCGTTTGTTTAGCACCGGCGGCCGCGGCAGCGGCCGTCTTCGGATTCGCCTGCTGCTGACCTAGTGTCTTTTGCGTCATCGCTTGCTGCATCGCGGACTCATCTAGATGTTCACCAAATTGACCCATTCCGGAATTAAAGCCACCTCCTGGTCTAGGTCTCATTCCTCCAGCCATTCCTCCCGGTCCTCCCGGCCCACCCAAACCTCCTGGTGTCATAGGCAACCTCAAATTATGCAGCTATTCCTGTACTGGTACTTTCGTTTTCGTCAGTTGTTCAATTTCATATCCATCTGCAACCACTGAGGTTGCCTTTTCTTGTTCCTCTTCAGCCACCTGCTGCTGCCTTGCTTGATATTGCGGAGTTTGGGGTAGTTCTTGAGCCAACAATTCTTGTTGATGAGTTATTTGTTGCTGACGTTGAGCTTCAAGTTCTGCAATACGAGCCGCTTCTTCTTGTTCAATCTGTTGTTTTATCAGTGCTAATTCTTCCTCTGTTGGAGGCGGCTCGCCATCTACCAACCCCGCTCCTCCATCAGGTTGCTGCGCCTGCTGTGAAGCGCCATCGCCTTGCGCTTTTTTTTGTCCCGATTTGTTTTTTGCATCCTGCAGAATTCCCTCCAAGATCGCCAAGGGGTCTTGAGCTGCGGTTGGGTCAGTTGGCACCACCGCATCACTTATCTGATTTGAAGCTGTTGGATCATTAGTCATACAACTATCATACAAAGTTGGCTCAAGTGAAACAAGGTGAAAAACGAAAACCTAAAAACAATCTAGTTTCTAGCTCTTGCTTGCGACGCGTAGGCTGGTTGTTCGGGGTGATTACTACACGGTAAAATAGATGAATACACGGTGGTTTGAAAGGTTTCAAATGAATGAGGAGCTTGACTGTGATTGCACTCGTATGTCACAACCAAAGTAAATTGGCTATCTACAAACCCCTTAGTCACCTTAATTAACTGCTCAATGGTTTGAACTGAGTCCAATTTTGTTTCAAAAAATTCAAGTACTCTTTGATATCTATCTCGAATAATCACATTTTTATTTCCATCATAGATAAAGCCTAGTAAAGGTTTGATGACTTGAAAGTATGGTAAATCATTAGCCAAACCATAACTTAGGGGATTTTCCTCTCTCGTAATGCGCTCTGGCAAATTCTCATCTTCTTGTTCTTCAAGTCGTTCCCATGGTTGGAAAGATAGCAATTCCTGTGTAAGAGATTCGTTGACTGACTCAAGTAATAGTTGAAACAAAAAGCTAGCCCTGCCATCCTCATTTCGACCTTCAACAACCATCTCTTTGATATCTTTCAAGGTAACAACATAATCTTTATCTATCGCTAAGTGCTTCGATCGTTCTGAGGCAATTCGATCGATGGTTGCCTTCATTGGCCAGGGGCAACCATTTGAATACGCAATTTCATACTTCTGTTTCAGCGCCAAGATAGTAGACCGTAATTCTGCTGGTTGAGCAGCATCAATCAACGTATATGCATTCAGATGCAGTCTGGTGACAATCGTTCTGAGTAGTTCTATGTAGTAATCGTATTCTTCATTGGTGAGTTCAAAATATTCGTTTTTGCTCACCACCAAGTGACTATCTCCATGTGTTCGATCTTCTATTTTTATTGGCATATCAATAGTATAACAAGTACATCAATTATTTTCAATGAAATATAATAAGCGCGCTTATTATTTCCACTCCTACTTTACGACAATCTCTTGTATTTGGAATGTATCAAGTTTTTTTAAGCTTTCTAAGTAATCTTTTCGCACATACATCGCAATGCCGACCGTTGTGGGGTGTATACCGATTGCAGTGGGTTTCTCCTGTGTTAACCAAATCAATTCGTATGACTTTTTTAAGTCTTGATTGTTAAATAACATCTGGGCAAATACCGTATTGTGAATAATTACTTCAGACAACTGAGTTGAGGCGCTAATTTCGCTGTATCTCCTACCAATCGGGAATAATATGTCTGGTTTTTTTGCAATAACCAGCTCGGCATTTAAGGAAGCATGGTTTTTTAATCCCTTCCTCATCCCCCCATCATGCGCGATTGTTGTTTCATTTAAACCGAGTAAGTCATATAGCTCACCCTGATAGGTCATCGCAATTCCACCCGCAGATATTACTCCCACGATGGGCTTATTTTGGTTACTAAACCAATTATTTAATAGTATCCCAACAATCCTGCCGTTATCTGCAATTGCAAACTCATATGAAAATTCATCAAGGCTCAATCTTGTTTTGCCAATCAAATATGGCTGACTAATTATCAGCAAAACACCAAAGACAAGCGCAACCATGATGCTTGAATACTTACTTGTGTATTTTTGATACCATTTTGGTGGATAAGACGATACATACCAGACAAACACTATCCCGAGTATCGGCCAGATCGGTTGGTACATTCTCCACCCAGCAAAGTGATCTCCTCCATTCATTATTGGTATAAAAAGAAGGAGGCTGGTAAACAATACAAAAATAATTAATTCAAAGGCAACGAGCTTTGTTTGAACTTTATAACCTAGAAAAACTAAATAACAAAGCAGACTTATCGAGATAATAATTATTGGCTGATGTACCACAAACGACCAGGCATACAGTATGCCCTGCCCAATTCTATAGAGCAAGTCGGGAGAAACTTTAGCGTAGTAGGTATTGGGTAGCGGCCACCCAAAATAGGCCAATCGAAACCAAGTCAGGCCAACCACCGAGCTCAACCACATCCCAATTAAACCAATGCCAGATAGGCTGCTAACCATGAAATATTGTAGTTTCGATTTAGTAACTAAGCGCGTCGTAAACCAAGCTTTCAGTAGCCAACAAAAAGGCAATAGCAAACTTACCAACATTCCCTCTGGCCGAGTTAGAACTAAAATGAGTATCACAGCACTTCCAGCTACAAATTGAGTTGGTTTATGCAAATTCATGTCGATTAACAAACACCATCCCATCGCCACTAACACTATAAGCGTCCATAAACCCGTATCCATTTGTGTCAAACTGAGCCAGATTACAAAGTAGGGACTGGCAAACAACCAAATTAGGAGCAGCCCAACTGACTCATACAGTGTAATAAGTTTATTGGTCTTCTCATAGAGAACCATCAGCAATGTGATGGTTGTCGCTACAACGAGTAAATATATTGATGTGCTAAGTAGTAATCCAGACAAATCAATGTTGCCAGTGATACTGTATAGTAATGATAATAACAGCACGAAGAGCAATGAGGTAAAACCCTCTACTCTTGCTTCTCCAGGCTGGAAGACAAAACCAAAACCGTTGGATACATTTTGAGCATATGCTTTGAAAATATTTGCATCATCAATCCCAAAAACATTTTGACTAAAAAAACTAAACCAAAACAGCCAAACAAAAATTGATACCAACAATACAGTACCAAAAATCACCATTTTTTGTCTATTTAAGTTCCACCACCTGCTCATACAACCTAGTATTACCGCAAACCATAAAAAGTACAAGCCAATATAGGGTTATAATTTCTCAATGACTTGGTCCTATTATCTTCTTCCCGCCATATTTCTATTCGCATCGCTACAAATTTTTCAGCGGAAAATTGGAATCAACTCGACAAACCCTCGTGCTTCTGCCGTCGTCTTTAACGGGATCGCAGGCTTACTGGCTTTTATACTTTTTATAGCACTCGGCGATTATCATCGCTTACAAATCCCAACTACACCCCTGCCTTGGATTTTTCTAGGACTTGGTAGTCTTTTCTATGGTTTATTTGAACGGTATCGTTTTTCAGCTTCAAAGTATATCGAGGCAAGCGTGCTTGTTGTGATTCATAACTGGAGTTTTGTGGTAGGTTTTATCGGCGTGGTATTACTGTACCGAGAACCAATTACAATCCAACACGTCTTAGGTGCAGGAATTATCTTGTTCTCTATTGTTCTCGTTTCGATACCCAAATCAAAAAGAGCATCGATCACAAAAATTGGTTTACTGTTTGGCTTTCTCACCAGTAGCCTCATTGGTCTGGCACAAATTTTTGATAAAGCAGGAGCGGAAAATTTTTCGCCCTCACTCTATTCAATTATTGTATGGCTTACCCCAATTCCCTTTATTATTTTTCCCAAGCTTAAAATTTCATATATTAAACAGGAAGTGCGCCAATCAGGTGCAATTATTTTCTGGATGGCGCTGATCAATGTAATTGGCTATTACTTAGCACTCAAGGCATTAGAAGTTGGTTTAGCTACTCAAGTCGTACCTATAATTCAAATTTATTCTATTATCACGGTACTATTTGCTGCATTATTCTTAAAAGAACGCGAGAACTTGGTTTTGAAATTTTTTGCTGCTATCCTTGCACTAATTGGGTTACAATTAGTGCTATAAGGTATGGAAATAGTCGATATCATCAACGAACAAAACGAAGTTTTATATCAAGCTTCAAAAGACGAAGCCCATCAAAAAGGTTTACTTCATCGTTGTATTATTGCCGAAGTAATTGACTCGCATGGTAACTGGATGCTGGTCAAACAAGCTAGCAATAAACAGGACGCTGGCCAGTACGTTTCTCCAGTTGGTGGTCACATTAAGGCAGGAGAAAGCGACACCGACGCGCTTTCACGCGAAGCTCTAGAAGAAATGGGTCTAACCATATTTACCTCCAAGTTTATCGGAAAAGCTATTTTAAATCGCGAAGTGATTGGCAGAAAAGAAAACCATCTGTTCATACTGTATGAAATTTACTCTGACCAAACTCCCACACTCAACCACGAATCAGTTAGTTGTGAAAAATTTTCTTTCAATCAAATAAAGAGTGAACTGCAATTAAATCCAACTAAATTTGGTCAGGCATTCCATTTTGTGATGGAAAAATTCTTTCATGTCTGACAACTCATATCGTGATTTGTTATAACTAATGATGTGAGATCAAAAATGTCACTGCTGGTGCTAGTAACCGTGCTTATCACCGGTATTTTTTGGCATTTCCAAGCAATCTGGCATCAGGCACTGTTTGGTGATGAAATTCACAGTCTATTTTTCTTCTCAGAGCACACTTTTTTATCCCTAATCACCAAGCCAGTGGAACCAATTCACCCCAATGGCGTTTATGTGCTACTCAAGTTTCTGCATAGTATTACTCCGAATGTACAGTATCTCCGAATCTGGATATTTGTACTATTTTTAGCGAGCTGTGCCGTCTTGTGGCAAATCATGAGAGAATTTTCATATAAGACCAAGGGACAATTGGCGGGATTAGCTTTTTGGGTTAGCTCAGCATATTTGTGGCATTTTTCTTTTCAACTTCGGATGTATGGTCCTGCATTCCTCCTAGTTTTGCTTTCTTTCTGGTTAATCCTGAAGAAAAAACCCTGGCTCTCATTGCTTTTTGATTGGTTACTTCTGCTATTTGCATTTGGTGGCTGCATCTTTGTTGTGGCCAAGTGGACAGCTTATTTTGGTTTACAGACACTGCAATTACGCAAAATGAAAAAACCCAAAAAACGTTTACTAGTAAATGTCGGCTTATCATTGGGAGCTCTCGTACCGATTGCAGCAATCTTCTATCATTTTTGGCAAAACAACGCTGCAATTAACCAGAACTTTTTGTACTGGGTCAAAACACCTGCAGACTCAGATTGGAGTCTTGGCTTATTTTCTTTTGCCACCGGACTCTTTTTGCCTTACTTTGAAGGGTATGCTGGGTTAGGTCAAATCTGGATGCAGCTTGGAGCTATTTCTGGATTATTTACTTTACTAGGATTCGCAATTTTACTGGTCTGCAGTTATATGTACCGCTCCAAGCTCTTGCTCTGGTTCACAAAACTAAGCTGGACAGCTCAGCTACTCTGGTTTACGTATGCTATCAGTTTGATTCTTTACACCGCACTCTTTTTTTGGTCGGTCGGTTTTGGCAGTCACTTTTTTCACATTCGCCAAATATTCCCCATAGCTATCATCTGCTGGATTTGGTTTAGTTGGCTTATAAATCAATACTTAGGTAAATATACCCACCTAATGATAATCGTGGTGGTGGTTGTAGCTGGCTTCAATCAATTAGTCATTGCCAAAGACAGCTTGAGTTCTGGGCAAGCGTATGTACATCACTACACTACGCTGCCAGGAACTCCACTACTAGCTAGTTCATCTGAAGTTGAATTAATTTACAAACAATGTCAAACATTTGATCGCTCTGAAGCTAAAAGCAGATGCGCTGAGCAGGACATTCATTTAGTTGACACCAATTACGCAATTGATCCAAATTGGAGTGAATGGTGGCAGACTACGCGAATTACTAAAAATAAGAACGAAATTGACAGTCTCTCTGTTAATTATGCCTGTGCATACGAAACTACGGATTACTATCACTGTGTACGAAATAACTAGCAACACCAACATTAACTTTTAGGTTTTCCTTGTAATAAACCATACTCTAGTTGATTAGAGCGACGGTTTTTGCGTGGAAAAATCTGATTCGTATCAAGTTTTACTGATAAGTCTTGCCAAGACTGCGGCTTGCTTGAGATACATGGCTGGTGAGGAGGATGCTAACCGATAGTCTTCTGAGTTAACGTGCTCATCTCTGTAGCGCTCAACTGCCGAATCACCCTGAAGGAGTACATGTTCTGGTGTCTTTGCCACATCTTCGCCATCAAAAAATTTAAATATATAATCGTCTCCGCGCATGCTTGCTGCGCCTCTCCACCACTTTTTCGCTTGAGCCAGAAAAAATGCGGAGGCTTGCGAATGCTTTTTCTGCTCCAACCAGGTAACTAGTTGTTTTGCCTCATCGTACTCGACTTGTAGAGTCTTATTAAATCTGACTTTCCCGTAACTTGCAAAAAATCGTACATGATTTATTGCGTAGAGCTGTATCCTCTCTAGTGTCAAATCTCCTACATCTATTTTTCTAAGATCCTCAAGCTCAGCCGGGCTCAACACTGGATCAAAAATAATTTTGCGAAGTCTTTCAAATCGCATAGACGTACCACTGGTTGGTCGTGCGCCAATGTCGTGGGGATTCACGGTTCTTGCATCCAGTAATCCTATGGGAGTAAGTGTTTCTTGCATGTTTTTATAAAGTTGTCTTATAAGTTTTGCAGGGCTACCAGGATTTGAACCTGGACAGAAGGTTTTGGAGACCTTAATGCTACCATTACATCATAGCCCTATGTCGCTATTGTAACTCAATCCTATACAATCTTCACAACAAGTGGAGTTGGTGTAATTATCTATGCTGTAAGCTTGAGAGCAACCGCTCGGTACTGCTCAAGCAACGCTTGATTGACCATGGCATATGGCCGAAAGGACTTCTCAATCCAAGATAGTTGATCTGACTCTAATTGCATTGTGCCAACATCGCCGACTAGTTTCTGATAGTACCGAGCGAGATCAGCAATCAATTTCATGATCAGCTCTTGAATCATTCGGTAAAATTTCATGCTTTCAATAGGAGCCAAGTTCCTATTTGTTTCTAAGCTCGTAATTACAATTTGAATTCGTTGAGGAACATCGAAATTTAGTTCCTCCAAACGTAATAATTCATTAAGTATATGTAATATTTCTTCTGCAGAAAGAGGTTTTCGATACTCTTGAAACGGCTGCCTTGATAATTGCTCACGATCACTTGGATACATATCTACCTCCTTTATTAGCGTAATAAGCTTTAACCAGCTCTACACCCTCGATAGGGATGAGAAAATAAGTATATCATACTATAACAGTATATCTTGTATCTATTATTTGTGGTAAAACTATATATACAATGGCCCAGCCAAGTAAAACCTTACTCGACTATATAACGACTGAACAAAAAAAAGGAATTTCAGAAGCATCAATTCGCACACAGTGCCTGGGGGCGGGCTGGCCGTCCACTATGATAGATGAAGCCTTCGAATTCTTGGCTTCGATTGCAAATGGACCTGGCTCCCCCACCGCTATTTCATTAAAAAAAAGAAGCAGGCTAGTTCCGTTGATTAGAGTTGGATTTGGATTGCTGAGCCTAAAATATTCATTTACATTGGTCACCATGATGGTGGTAACCCTAACGATGGAAAGAGCAGCGAGCGCAATGTTGCCATTTCAACTCTTGAAACTCAATGGTTGGTTTTACCCCAGCACAATTGGGTTAGCATTTATTGCCAGCTATGCTTCATTAAAAATGTTTTTTATTCTCCCACAACGAACCAAGACTGTTTGGAACAAAGCGATTCTCTCACTGTTTTTAGTCGTGATTATTGAGATAGCTCTGCAGTACTTAGTAACTCAATTTAGCCTACCACTTAACGAATTCACCAATTCGCAGTAATGATATGAACGAAATTATAAACATCTATCAACTGCTTCAGCATCTACCACTACTCCATCTGGGAATCGGTGTGATGTTTATTCTGTTAATACGTACGAAAAACAACTTCTCCCAGCCGTCTAACATTCCCTATAACAGCCATGCATCCATTTTTGCAGTGTTTACTTTCTTATTTGCAGTAATTCCTTTGGTATATTTTGGTTGGGGTTTTTACCACGCCTATTTTCCAGATTACAAATACGATGAAATTTTGGCTCAGGTAAATTTTCATGTCTATCGACCAAACTATCTTCCAAATCAAGTCCAGCAAGGCACTCAATTTACAATTACGGGTCAGTCATTATTTCCAGAATCACCGACAGTACATTCGGTTTATGCAACTGCTTTGGATATCGTAGAAAAGGATCAAGAAAACAAACTAATTTTCTTGATGCAATCTAAGGCGCCGACTAACTTTTCACTACTACCGTATATCGAGAATCGTGATGAATCGAGCGCTCCGCTTACCGATACTCCAACAACAATTTCAATCACGTCGTTTCCAGGTACTTCCTCATATGTTGTCCACCAAGAACTTATCACTCAACTCTACTTACTTACCAACGACAATGTTCTAATCGTGCTGACATCACCAAAAGATAGTACATCTGTTGAAGAATTGGTTAAAATGGCTGAATCACTCCATTAAAATATCAATATCTTTCTATTAACTAGTATTGCCTTTCATATACTTGTGGATCTGTATTTGCGGGCAATTAGATACACGATAGATCTCGTACATGTGCCATAATCATAGCAGACCAATATGCAACATCTGCTCGACCCAAACCTCGTTAAAGTTTTCAAAAAAGACAAACAA
>CAYNWG010000013.1:0-23675 GCA_964400865.1 uncultured Pseudomonadales bacterium | reverse complement strand
ATTTGATGTGTAAAAATCAAATAGTATACAATAAAAGCATGCATTTTCCATTTTTTCATAAGCGCGATACTATTGTTTATGCCGACGATGATGACGTATCAATCCTTAATCTAATTCGACTGCGATTCCCACCATTGGTACTCGGGTTATTTCTTGGAATTTTATTGTCTATCGTGGCATCACGCTTTGAAGAAGTACTTGCCGTAGATGTCAGAGTGGCGTTTTTTATTCCTTTTATTGTGTACATGGCTGATGCGGTGGGTACTCAGACTCAAACGATTTATTCTCGTGACTTACGGTCGGGCAATGCAAGTTTTAAAAAATATCTATACAAAGAGTCAGTTCTGGGTTTACTACTGGGATTGCTTTCTGGTTGTATCAGCGCAATTGTCACGATGCTTTGGTTTGATTCTACTCAACTAGCCACCTCGGTATCCATTGCGATGTTTGCATCAATTGCGCTCGCTCCAGTCGTCGCCCTACTCGTTACCGAAATTTTGCAACTTGAACATAAGGACCCCGCTGTGGGAGCGGGTCCAATTGCCACAGTCATCCAAGATACGCTAAGCGTACTAATATATGGCCTGGTGGCTAGTTTAGTTTTTTTCTAGATGAGCAAAAAAATTCCTCTGCGTAAGCAACCATTCCGATTTGGCCAGCAAAATCAAGTGGGGTTCTTGCTATAATGGGCTCGCATGCCCATAGATGTTTTTGATAATCATTTTCGTTTGTCACGCAATAGTTTGAAACGCAAATATTTTTTGATTTTTGCCTTAGGAATAATCGCGTTTGTTTTGGCTGTCAGCATTGGTGTAAGTTGGAAAAGTGCTCAGCCAATTAAAACCAGTGAACTTCCTTCTAGCCCTCAAGCGGTATTTATAACTAGTGTATATACGACAATTAAAGACAACTATTGGCAGGTACTTTCTGATGAGCAACTTAGCCAGCTATTTGTTCAAGCTTTGTCTCAAACATATGGTACCCAGCCGGAATTAAAGGAAAAAAACCTAGATAACCTTGAGTCACTCGTTTCCGAATTGGTTAAAAATAATCCGAGCGCAGATCATGAAACACTTTTGGCTCAGACTACTGATTTAGTACTGAGTTCTTTACAGCCAGCTGGTCGCAGTCGATTGTACAGCCAAACCCAAACTGCAGAATTACGAAATCGAGTTGCCAACCGTGATACCCAAACAGATTTATTTGACTCTCTTGGAGTTAACAAAACAGCATCTGACGCCGCAGTACAAAAAGCATACCAAGAAAAGACTACTGAGATCGAAATAACTGCCAGTTCGGCAGCCGAAAAAACTCAACAATTGGCAGAAGCAGACAGAGCATACCAAGCGCTCAGTACTACTGAAAACCGTGAGCGGTATGCTGAAACAAAAGTCGAGCCAACAATTTCTGGCAAATCACTTGCAAACGGTATTTTTTATCTAAAAATTAAACAGTTTTCGCCAACAACAGTTGAGGATTTGCTACAAATAGTCAAAAAAAATCAAAACCAAGCAGTTGGACCCAACCTCATCCTGGATTTGAGAGGTAATTTTGGCGGTGCAATTGATGGCCTACCTTACTTTTTAGGTCCATTTATTGGCAATAATCAATATGCTTATCAGTTTTTTTCGCAAGGAAAAACGTATGATTTTAAAACAAAAGTTGGTTGGCTCAAAGAGTTTGAACCATTTAAAAGAATTGTAGTTTTAGTAGATAGTGAAACTCAATCTTCCGCCGAAGTAATGGCAGCAACACTTAAAAAATATCGAGCTGGAATTGTTGTCGGAACTGCCACCAAAGGTTGGGGTACTGTAGAAAAAGTGTTTCCACTTGAAAATCAACTTTCGGACAAAACAATCTATTCAATTTTTCTTGTTCACAGTCTAACTCTGGATGAAGCAGGAAACCCCATAGAGGGCTCTGGTGTACAACCGCAGGTTGCTATAACAGCTTCTAACTGGAAAAGCCAACTTGAGGCATACGTGCCGGATGCTAATTTGATCAATGAAGTTGCGAAGCTCGTCGAGCAAACAAAATAACTACATTTTGTAGATCACTCAACCTTTTCAATCAAGTATTCCATTTCTCCTGAGGGCGAAGTTACTGAGACATGCTCTCCACTCTGCTTACCATATACTGCTTTGCCTAAGGGACTTTCTTCTGAAAGTTTGTTGCTCTGCGGATCAGATTCATATTGACTGACTAAAGTGAAGGTATATTCACCTTTTTTGCTCTTAACCGTTACTATGGTACCAAAACCGATTTTTCCTGAGTGCTCAGTGTTCGTTTCCACGTAGCCATGAATTAATAGATGCTTGAGTTTACTAGATTGCCGCCGAATGTCCCCAATTTCAAATTTTGCATATTTGTAGGCACCATTTTCAGAAAGATCGCCCATTTCTCTAGCAACTTTCAAACGCGCCATCACCAAAACTAGTTCTTTTTGCAGAAAGTCGTATCGCTCTTGCATTTCTGTATATTTGGCTTTGGTAAAGGGTATGGTTTTCGGTATCATATGGTCCCGGTAGTATAACGGTATAACTACTTTCTTTCTGCACAAAAACATTCAGCTATGTCATACTAGATGTCTAGAAGCAACGATGTCAGAACCAACTAGAGAAACACCAGAAATTCGGGAAGCCGATGCAACGCATGAAGTGGTAATTTCACCTGAAACTCTGACTGTTTCTCAGATACTCTCGGTTATTAAATTCGATGGTGACAAAAAGGGTTTGCTCGTAACACTCGCCGATGGTTCGGTGAAATTTCTGGAACTTGATCAGCCTGGATCATCAGTAGAAAACTATTTATTGAATCAACTCCAACGTAAACAACTAGCAATGGATAGGTCAAGCGTAGCAGCATTTCAATTAAAAGCCATGTTGATGGACACTGAAGACCAGCTACCAGTAGTTGATGTACCGCAGTGTAAACAAATTAGGGCTACCTACATTGAAATTAATATTCATCCTCAATATGTAGACTCGGCTCGTGTTGCTGATACTATCATCATTCCAACCGTTGAAAATAATCAAGTGAAAGAATTTCTCTCAACCGTAAAAGCGCTTGCTCAAGCCCTTGCTGACGCTCAACTTTCCGAAGCAAGGGGAAATAATTGTTTACTATTACCTTTTCAGGGCGACCTCTCAATTGAGTCGCCACGGGCGACAATTTTGCTTGCAGGACTACTCACTGATGAGCCTCAACCAGCAATTGATTCTAGCGTACCAGCTGGTGAAAAAGTACTCAAAATGATTGTGTCACTACTCATGAATGACGTTGCACCAAGAAATGGCGGCCATCGAGAGCCTTACATTGAGAGATTGGTTGAGTATTGTGAAGTTACCCCGGAAGAATTTTGCGAAGAAATTCTCAAAAACATCTCTGCGAAACTCAGAGAAAATAAAGTTGGAAAGTTGAAAATATTTTTAACACTGAATAGTTTGAGAAGTCATTTACTCGGCAAAATATCTTCTGTTCAAACTATTCTAGATGCTGCTAGATTTGGCTTGGCTGATGGAGATTTTGCCAAAAAAAACTATAAGAACAAAAAGGAGATTGTTGATGCGACAGTGTTAAAAGCAATCTCGGCACCATCACTGAGTGTATTGCTCGAGGAAATGTTGGGAAATGCATTGGTAGATGAAGCGGGAATTAGATTCAAGCCTGCGGATATGCTTGATGCCGTTCATGAGTTGGGTAATGCCCTACTTGGGAATGATAGTGTTCAAGAACCAGTGCTGCTTGAACCCGAGCAAGTTACACTACCCTCCAAACCAAGCCAGCCAACTGCTACTGCGTCTCACACGCCACTGACCAATCCCGAAGCTCGCCCTCCGGCTCGCCCAAGTGTTAGAGAGCGATTATTTGGAACACCTAAAACTCAGCAAAACAAATTAGAGATACCCCGATCAGTATATGGAGAAATTGGTAGTCAGATAGAAATGCATAAAGAAAGTGGAGTCACACCCTGGATTACCGAAGTTGTTTTCAACAAGGGTTCTCGTTGGCCGGTAAGAGATGGTTTTGGTAAGTCTTACACTGGTCCTAACATGTTGATTTCTATTAACTCAGCTCCACAAGAATCTCCGCGTTTATCTATTGAGACCAGTGCCAGCATACAAATTCAAGTGAACGGCGATAGTAAGGCTAGTAGCTACAATTCAGTAACATTGAAACGTGGTGATATCATCACAATCATAGACACTCACACCCATCTATCATCAACTTTTGTGTATGGATTTACAGACAAATTTGAATTATTAAGAACTAACCAGGATGAAGCGCCAAGTGAAGAATACGCAGTACCAGCAGTTGAGATGCTTGGAGATGTTGAAAATTTCGCTGTGATTGGATACGTGATTACTGACGACCTTAATGGTAGAAACAACTTTTATGATTATCCACAATTTAATAAATCAATCACTTGGGGAGATTTTGGTACACTGGATTATCACTGCGGGATGAGCTTTTCAAGAAAGTTAACTCTCTTTGAAAAAAAAGTCGCAGGTTATACTTCTATGGCACTCGTCGCCACTAGTTTGCAGGGTAGCGTTCCCTTGATTCCCATTCAGCAATCGCAAGAATTAAGTATCGGCAGTCACGTCATAGCAGAGGATAGACAGCACAATAGTATTTCGCACCTCCGCGTGCTAGATTCAGGGCTGATCGTCACGTATACAGATAAGAAACCAGCAATGGCTCAGTCCGCACCAGTTCGCGAAGAACCCAGGTCAGAAACACATCGACTAGGTGCTCAAAAATCTAGCGAAACCCCAGCGGATCCAGCGTATTTTGATAAACCTCTAGATGCTGAATTTGGACCACGCATACCGATTAATTCGCTGAAGTGGAATACTGGACCTACAAGTTTTGATGACGCCACGCAGTTACGCCTCATCGCATTTGGAAATCCAAATACTAAACCCGATCAAGTTGAATTTAATCGGAGGGCTCAATTTGCGCTTACTCTTATGAGAAAGCACGATAGAACTTCAGCGGATCGAGAGCTACGAGTCTCTATGTATCCAGAAGCAATATTGGATCAAGGAGATACCCAATTATCCGTAAATGGGAAAATCTGGGATAAACGAGGTCAATTTTCTATACAACCTGGAGATATTTTTTCTGTTAGTGACCCAATTTCTGGCATACGATCAACGTTTGTTTATGATTACCTTGGAACAAGTTTAGAGTTACTTCAGACAGAACACCTAGATGGCGGTCATTCTAGTCGGATAAAAAACTTAGAAAATATACCTATGCCTTGTGAAATTCTCGGATATATTGGCAAAGTATCGCGTACTGCGCAACGTCCTGGGATGCCCGATAATTTTCAAAAAGATATACGTTGGGCAGAGACTGCAGTAAAAGTTCTGTCGGAAGCTGATCGCTATGGAACGCACGTAGCAATGCAATTGGTAGATTTTGACTTTGGCAAGTTTTCTTTTATATTGAAAAGACCCGGCGAATCAAAAGGTGTTCCCTTTTTTAACCCTAGATACTTGCCAGTACCTGGTACTCAAATTGAGGCAGTGGATAAAAAAACTAGAATAAAATATATTCTCAAAATACTCTCTTCTGGATTGATCGTATCGTATCTAGAAGACCGAGTTCCAGAACCAAATTCTACTGTGGCTCAGGGTTTGGAACAGGTTTCTGAAGAAAAACCAACAGAAAAAATAGAACCAGAAACTAGCGAAGTGGTTTACTTCAAAAGATCATTCTCTGCAGAAGTTGGAGCCAATTTAAAAATGAGCAGAATTGCTCCACCGCCCGGTGAAAACGCTGTAAAACAGCTCGTTTTATCAGATCAAGCACCCTGGCCGTTTAATACTGATATTGGCGAAAAATATGACGGAACTTCAATGACAATTGAGCTGCATAGTTTTAAAGGTGAAACTCCTAATAAGTTTTTCTTAACCTTATCCCAACCAGGTAAAGCTCGACCTAGTGATATAGCCATTCTAATCAATGGTGGTATCTGGATTCATCCATCCAATATCCCACTTCATCCAGGAGATGTTGTTTCTTTTAGAGAAAATGAGTCCCAAAAAGCAACATGCTCAAGTTTTGTATTAACTCGGTTGGGAACGCTGGAATTTGTCAATTCAAACCAAGTGCAAGAAAATAAAACCCTTTGTGTTGAAAATGAATTTTATCCTCTCCAAAAACCGTTCGAGGTAATTGGATATTTAGACGGAGGAGAACATCCGTCAGAAGAATGGAGTATAGCGAGAGAAACCTACCATTCGATTTACTGGAATGAAATTGAGTCTTCAGGAGCCTTCATAGATATAATTGGGAAAAAAGACACCTCTCTAACCCTCCGAGTATTGAGTAATTCTGAGAAAATGACATTTGAAAAAGTTATTTCTATAAACCCATGGGTTACTGCACCACTAAAGGAAGCTAACACCCTTGAACGTGGAGCCCATGTAATTGCAACTGATGCCAACTCAGGAATTGGTTATCATCTTGAAATTTTACAATCAGGATTAGTGGTAAAGTATACTACCAACGCAGAATCACACCCATGAAACCACATTCTGTTCAAATTGATCTTATACGTGTAATCGCCATCCTTGGAGCTTTGTTTATTCATCTAACTTACCCAATTTATGCTCGGCCTGATTTTTTTGGCGGTATGACTTGGTGGTTAACGACAGTCATAAGCGCTTTCTCCAGAATTTCGATTCCATTATTTATTATTCTGAGTGGATACTTAGTATTACCAAAAAATGAATCCTGGGCAACCACTCGGGGCAGATTAGTTCATCGCCTACTCGTTCCGTTTGCTTTTTGGTTCTGTTTCTATCTAGCTTGGGATAGTTTCTTTTTTCATCGAACCAACTCATTGCTTCAGATACTGACTCTGCTCTACCAATCAAACACCTATCACCTGTATTTTTTGCTTATTTTGATTGGATTGTATTTTTTATTACCGATTTTACGTTTAATTTTTGTTCATCTAGAAAACCAATACATCAAGGTTTTGCTTGGCGTAAGTTTTGTGGCGGGTATTTTGATGTACTTTATTCCGTATGGTCTCATTCGAGACCAGGCTCAATTTAATATTTTTACTGCATGGGTGCCCTATTTAGGCTACTTTTTGTTTGGCGGTTTTTTGGCAACCAAAAAACCGCCAGCACCTCACTGGCTTGGTAGTATTGCAGTAGGATCATTTCTCGCTACCATCGCACTCAGCGCCTACGCGGTAGCGTTTCGAGAAACTACCACCAATTGGCTTTGGCGTAGCCACGGCGTAGCCTTTGTGGACGAGTACCTGAGCCCGCAAATTATTGTCTTCGCTCTGAGCTTTTTTTGGTTGATGCTATCCCTATCAACTAATTTGCGTTTATTCAAACATGTAGTATTTTCTATGCTGTTACGCCAACTAGCGAAAGCCAGTTTTGGCGCATATCTCATTCACGTATTAGTCTTAAACATACTTGACCATCGATTTGGGATGGCGTTGGATGCTTATTCCGGTAGTTTACTACAATATTTCACAGTCAGATCTATACTCTGTTTACTTTTTTCTTTTGGACTTAGCTGGCTACTTATACAAGTACCCTGGGTGAAAAAAGTCTTCGGAGAAAAATAAATTATTGACAAAAAACCGTCGGGTTTTCCATAGTACCTTGAGAACACCCTACAATTGGCTGATTTGAAGCCTGTCATTCACCAGATCCTGAGATTTTTTTACCATAAAATCCGTCGGATACTATCTTAGTTTGTTCAGTAACCATACAATCTCCCTCACATTCATTGGAACTAACACAAGTTTTGCCCCCATCGGTGTAATTGTGCACGCAAACATATTGACCTGTTTTCTCTCCAGTCTTTTTGATCGAAAGATATGAATCTTCCAATTGCACACAACTCATATGTGCGATTGGGTCATACCCAAGTTGCCAAATACCAAGCAAAACAAGACAAACAACTGCCAACAAAACCAAAGCTAGATTAAACCATCCAGACATATAGGCTTCCACAACAAACCCGACCACGATTGGCGAGTCATTTCATTATAGATGAAAAATCGAATGCTGTGTGATCTTTTCTTGTGCATTCAACTGGGCGGCAAAAAATAACACTCGCGAATCTTCCACTAAGTCGTTCCAGATATACTGTAAGTCATCGACTAGCTCATAGCCTGAGTTAAGTACTTGACTAGCTGGCAGCCACAACAGATTTCCTTCTGGATTTTCCATGCCCAATGGAACTTGTTTTGTTTCCACGGTGATTGAAAAAAAACACATCATCCAATCTTGAACGTAACCTCCACTCAAATTTACTACCGCTTTGAGCCGACAATTCTGCTGAGAAACCTCGTAGCCAGTCTCCTCCATAGTTTCCCTGATAGCGCATTCAAGAAACGTTTCACCAGGCTCAACTTTACCACCAATTCCATTCAATCGACCAAAATCGACACTAGTACCCTTTTTTGTACGATGTATAAACAAGTAGTCATCCCCACAATGGATGAAATTTGTGGTTGAAAGAACTGTCTCCCTAGGCATCTTGGTTTCTGTCATGAAGTAATCATAGTATACTTACGACTATGAAAATCACCAAGGCCTTAATTACTGCAGCGGGATTTGGCACTCGCTTCTTACCAATCACAAAAACAATTCAAAAAGAAATGTTGCCATTTCTAGATCGTCCAATTATCGACTATGTGGTTGACGATCTACTAGCTGCTGGAGTTACAGATATCATCTTTGTGATTTCCGAACACAACAAGCAGCTAATTCATTATTATCGGAAAAATCAACGCTTGTATAACTATCTGGCAGATCGAAATAAGATATCTCTCTACGACCAAGTTGTTAAGTTACACCAAAAAGCAACATTTCATTTTATTAAACAAAGTGATTCAGAACAGTATGGAACCGCAGTACCACTCAAACTTGCTCAATCGTTATTACAAGCAGATGACGCATTTTTTGTGTTTATGGGCGATGACCTGATGTATAACTCCGATGGAAGCTCAGAAGCCGCTGCTATGATTGAGTTAATGGAAAAAACCCAAGCAGTTGCTGTAGCAACTTGTGTAGAAAAACCTACGAGCGAACTATCTCGCTATGGAGTAGTTAAACCCAGAACACAGGGAACCCACGTATTACTTGAATCGATTGTGGAAAAACCACAGCCTGGCACTGCACCTTCAAATTTAGTTAATATCAGTAAATATATTTTCACCCCTCAAGTGTTTGAAGTGCTCGCTAACCAACAGCTCGATGCAAATTCGGGCGAGCTATACATCACAGACACCATTACTCAGCTTGCCCAAGAAAATAACGTGGCAATTCATGTCCCCAACGGAACATACTTGGATGGAGGCAATCCACTTGAGTGGTTAAAAGCTAACATTACGATCGGCTTACATCGTGATGACATTGGACAAAAATTAAAAGATTTTCTCAAAGAAATTGAAACTCATTGATGATACTCTTGGCGATACACTTCCAAAGTGGTCACAAATACCACGAGAATTAAGGGACCATACACCAAACCTAAGAAACCAAACGCTTTAATTCCTCCCAATACCGCCACCATCATAAGGGCGGGATGAACGTTAGCTACTTTTGATACCACCATTGAACGCACTATATTGTCAATTGTTCCTACTACGAAAAATTGCCAACACATTGTTAAAATCCCAAGAAATGGATGTCCTGTCAATAATAAAACAAGCCCGATGGGTACGAGCACAAAGCCTGTTCCAAAGATAGGGATCATAGAAAGCACCATCATTAAAAAAGCGAATAACACCCAAGCGGGTATACCAATAATGGCTAGAAAGATGCCGCCAACCAAACCCTGCAAGATTGCGATTAAAAACGTTCCTTTAATTACATCGAGCAACATTGCGTATGAGCGAGAAAAATATTGGTGAGTGGCATCATTACTCAATGGACTAATTTTATATATATATCGTTTTAAATCAGGAAGATTCGGTAAAATAAAATACACCAAGATTATCAGTAAAACTAAATTAATCATGAATGTAATAGAAAAATTACCAATTTGCCAAAATGAGCTTAAAAACCAGTCTGTGGCCGGCTGAAGGTTTTGAACGATGAGTTGAACCAGTTGTTGAGATGTTACTTCTAAATCTTGCGCAAATGGAAGTATCTTCAGGCTGGAATTAACTTGTGTGACTACCTGCTCTAGGGTCTCGGGTCCAACCTGACTTTGCAAATCCGTCACGACAGACACGGCCTGAATCACCAGCGTTTGTGCAAATATTATGCCTGGAATCACTAACAATAAAATGCTTAGAGCGATGGATGCTAGTGTTGAAAGCGACCTTCTATTACCAAAACGTTTTGAAACTCTTTGGTATATCGGCCAGATGAGAATTGAGTAAATTAAACTAAAAAAAACTAGACTCAGATACGGTTTTAAGACAATAAATGACAAAACGCCAATTAGGCCAAAAAGAACAAAAAAGATACCAACTTGATACGGGGAATGGTGGTGTTTTTCACTCATACGTCCATTAGTATAGCGTATTTGTCTGGTTTAACTCAATGACATTTTTCCCATCGCAAGGTATGATATCTAGAGATGAAAAAACTTTCTTCACTATCTGTGTTTTTCCCCGCCTTCAACGAAGAAGAAAACATCCCCCACCTATTAGAACAAGCATTGCGGTACATTCCAGCATTTGCAGATACCTACGAACTAATTATCATCGACGATGGCAGTCAAGACAACACTAGAGCCATTGCGCAATCCCAGGCAGAAACGAATGCTCATATTCGAGTTATTTCGCATTCAACCAATCTTGGGTATGGGGCGGCGTTAAAAACTGGGTTTGAACAAGCCAAGTACGAATGGGTTTTCTTTACGGATGCGGATTTACAATTCAATTTCTCAGAATTGGAAAGCTTTTTGGAATTTACTGATGCATATAGTGCAATTATTGGATATCGAACTGCGCGCGCAGAAGGTTTCAGTCGCGCGCGCAATGCCTATCTATTTAAACTTTTTATCAACTTGTTGTTTCGCGTGCACGTCAAAGACATTGACTGTGCGTTTAAGTTATTTAAAACCGAGTTGATTAAACCACTAAAACTACAATCAGATGGAGCGTTCATTTCCGCCGAATTACTGTATAAGTTGAAAAAGAATCACGTAAAAATTAAACAATTACCGGTAACGCATTACCCCCGTCTGAGAGGCAATCCCACAGGAGCCAACCTTAAGGTAATCTTGAAAGCTGGCATTGATGCGCTTTCGTTATACTTTTCGATGAAACTTGGCAGACTAATTCAGCACCAGTGGTAAAGAATTGTTCACTGCCTACCTAGAAAACAAGCAGTATGCAGGTAAAAAACCTTGGTTTTGTCATTAATCGATGGTTTGCCCTTTGGTTTTGCCGACCTCTGTGGCAACGTTTTTTTCGTCACGGCAACAAACTCATGTTACGAGGAATGGGAGTGTTAAATTCTGATGGCGATGATGTGACGGGAGAAAATTGGCTGCTAAAACGTTTGTCAAAATCAAACATAAAAACACTGATCGATGTTGGAGCAAATGTCGCAATTTATGGGTTTGAACGATTGCCCGACACAACTCGTTTTTTTGCATTTGAACCAAATCCAGAAACTTTTGCCCTTTTAGAAAGCAAAAAATATCCAAAGCGTGTTGAGTTGTATCAACATGCAGTAGGTAACGCTGAGAAAAAAATTAAGCTCTATGATTTTGCCGATGATGCAGAGTTAAAAAGTAGTCAACCCACAGCTACACTCGCAAGTGTGAATCGACAGGTCATCGAGGAATTCCATCATCAAAAAGCCAAGTCGTATTTAGTGCCACAAATCACCCTCGATAGTTTTTTGAAACAAAAAAAAGTAACAAGCATTGATTTATTAAAAATCGATGTCGAGGGATACGAACTTGCGGTACTACAGGGTGCCAACCAACTATTGGCTGAACAAAAAATAGACTTGATTCAATTTGAGTTTAATGAGATGCACGTCTATCATCGGGTTTTCTTTAAAGATTTTATTGACAAATTACACAACTATACTTTGTACAGACTTGGACCCAATGGTCTCTTACCGTTACCAAACTATCGACCACTGACGCACGAAATTTTCGCTTTTCAAAATATTTTGGCGATTTCCAATCGCCATCTAGATCAATGGTTGGTCGTTTTCCGTACTGCCGATAGTTGAATTTTTTCTTAATTTTGTTCTCCCTTATTACTAAATAGAAAGGAAACAGCGATGTTAGCTGGAATCTCACTTGGCGCACTTATTCTCATTATTATCATTGGTATCGTTAAACCAAAAGTCAACCTAGGCTTGCTAGCTGTTGGGTGCGCGTATGCGATTGGCGTTTGGCTGATGGATCTGAAGGAAAAAGAGCTGGCTAGTTTGTTTCCTGCATCACTATTCTTAATGTTGACGTCGATGACTTACTTATTTTCTCTTGCCAATGAAAATCAGACTCTGCAGCAACTAACCGACCGCATGGTGCGCTTGGTACACGGCAAACCAACGCTTTTACCGCTCATATTTTTTGGTATGAGTTTCATCCTATCTGCGGCAGGACCAGGTAATATTGCGGCAGTTGCTTTACTGGCCCCCGTTGGCATGATATTGGCTTATCAGACAAAACAAAGTTTGTTATTGATGACGATTATGATCTGCACTGGAGCAAATTCTGGAGCCTTCTCCCCTATAGCTCCCACCGGAGTAATTACTGCAGGAATCTTGCACCAAATAGATATGAATCAACCAAACCTTCCTTGGATTATTTTTGCCGCATCTGCAGCGATTCAATCAATTACTGCTTTGGTTGCTTTTTTTCTCTTTTCTTTCATAAAAAAATCTAAATTATCCAATTCAATTGTAATCGCTGTACCTGAAATCAAACAAAAACTCACTCCACTTACAAAAAATCAAAAACTGACCCTCGTTTGTTTAAGTTTTTTATTACTTTCAATTATATTCTTGAAAATACCGCTCGTATTAGCCGCCTGTCTGGCATTTATACCAATAGTACTATTAAATCTTGCAGATAGTGAGGCTGCGATAAAAAAAATGCCCTGGGACGCAATTCTACTTGTAACTGGTGTTTGTTTACTCGTATGTTTATTAGAAAAAAGTGGTGGTATCGCTCTAGCTACTTCCCTGCTAGTTTCAATATCTAAAATTTCATACATTAACGCGATGCTGGCTCTGATTACAGGAATTATTTCAGCGTACAGTAGCTCTTCTGGGGTAGTTTTGCCCGCGTTCTTACCTCTGGTCCCAAAATTAATTGAGCAATTGGGAGGTGGTGATAGTTTCCGTATGGCAATTGCTATTGCTGTAGGCTCTCATATGGTTGATGTCAGTCCTCTTTCAACATTAGGTGCAATTTGCATTTCTTGTGTACCCGCTATCGGAGTAGTAAGAAATCGTTTATTCCGACAACTGATGATTTGGGGACTCTCAATGTCAGTGGTTGGTGCGTTTTTGTCATATGTACTACTTGATTTAACATATTAAAATTCGTTGACTAGGCTTTAGCTGTCACACTTGGTACAATACGACGCAGGAAACACAAAGGAAGCGTCGCATAGTGGTTAATTGCACTGGTCTTGAAAACCAGAGCCGCAAGGCTTCGTGGGTTCGAATCCCACCGCTTCCGCTAATGAACATTCAACTACCAACCGAGCGATACGCCACGCAACATACAACAAGACTTTGGCAAGCACTAAAAGACAGGGGAGTTGATGCTACTCTTGAATACTTTGATGGTCATAAAACCATCGATATCGCCATTCTTCCAGCGAGAATTTTTATCGAAGTTGACGGCTTACATCACTTCACCAAAGCCGAACAAATCATGAGAGACTTCAAGCGTTCTCACTACTCAGACGGAGATGACTTCAATACCTTTTATGTAACCAATCAAATTATTGACCTCTTCTTGGATGATGTAGCAAATGCTCTAGTCGAAGTAGTCGCACTGCGAACGGGATAATAAGATATAAAAGAAATTATGACCATTACAATCTGCGGGAGCATGTTTTTTCAGCAACAAATGAAGGAGGCGCAAACCGAATTAGAAAAACTTGGCTTTACTATTTTTGTGCCAGAAGAACTGGTTGACGGAAGTACCAATGAATCTTTCTTGGTTAAAGATGAGGACAAAATTAATGCAAAGATCGAATATGATTTTATCAGAGAACACTTTAAAAAAGTGGAAATGGCAGATTCAATTTTAATTCTTAATTATCCTAAAAAAGGAATTGATGGTTACATTGGAGGCAATACTTTTTTAGAAATGGGATATGCATT
Organism: uncultured Pseudomonadales bacterium; assembly: GCA_964400865.1. Classification (GTDB taxonomy): domain Bacteria; phylum Patescibacteriota; class Microgenomatia; order UBA1400; family PJMF01; genus DAOQVB01. The sequence continues at coordinate 9,366 of CAYNWG010000013.1, read as the reverse complement.
TGGGCTGGGTAAAAAAATTTTCCTACTCTACCCAATACCGAAAATGGACTACTTTACAGAAATGAGCGCAATTCAGCCGATAGTACTCAATGGAAATCTCAATTTAATAGAATAGTATAGCCAACCTTCTGAGTATGATCCAAATAAATAAAGCAAGCTTAACCGATACCACTCAATTAGTTTCCATTATCAATTCCGCCCTTGGTTACGATGTCTCAGAAAATACCCTCAGCGACAGAATCCAACAGATTCTTCAACGAAATGATCACTTATTGATGGTGGCAAAAATTGATGATAAAGTTGTGGGTTTTTGCCACGGATATCTCCGTTTACTCACAGAAGTAGTTGAAGCAATTGAAATTGGCGGTCTTGCTGTGGCTGAAGAACACCGAGGCAAAGGTGTGGCTAAACAATTAGTCAATTCAATTGAAGAGTGGGCAAAAACGCTCAATTGCTCGCAGGTGGTACTTGCGAGCAATATCATACGTACTGATGCACATGCTTTTTATGAGCACCTTGGCTATAAGAAAATTAAACAACAATTTGCGTTTGAGAAGCTTCTAATTAATCAATAACAACAGCTTGTTGCAGCTCTAACAATTGTTCATTGCAGTTACTATTTTGACAAGAATACAGATATTGTAAGGTTTGGAGTCTATCTGGAGTGGGCGCCATCGCTTGAAGCTCTGCTACAGCCTCGTCAAGACTGGTGTCCCACGCATACCATCGCCATCGCCCACCCCAATCTTGATCCTGCCAAATTAAATTTGATTTAACTTCCGGCTCTCCTCTTTGAACAACCAAAATCGTTTTGTGACTATCATCAAAAATCTTTGTCACCGACTCGGTTGTTAGATACCCATACTTCACAAACTGGTCAAATCTAAATTGACTATATTCTCCAACTAACTCAAAACCATTGGTATACCATTGTGCACGTTTTTGAAAATCAGCTGGATCGAATGGCAAATGAAAAGCCAAATGAATGTAACCCAAATCAAAATCTGGAGTAATGTAAATCCAATCGAATTTAGATCGATTATCAGCTACATACTGCATCATTTCATTCATCCCTGGATTCCATTCCCTCGGTAGTAATTGATTGAATGAGAAGTAGTAGCGGAGTCCAAATAAAATGAAAAAACCAATATAAAGCGCGACAAAAGAAGCAAAAATAAATCGGTGCAACATGCGTCTCGATTGCCAAAGTTTTAAGAATAATTCATGCGTACCTACCGCAGCTACTAAAACCACTGCGGTATTAAGGTCTAAGAGTCGATTTGTGACGGGCGAATTTATTGTTGCAGCACTCACCACTGGACTCAAACCTAAGTACAGAGCTAATAACTTCACTTTTTTTTTGGTTCCATTTTTTATCAAAACATACATTCCCATCAAAAACGGAATGATTAAGACCGGATTGTGATTGCCCAAACCAATCGAGCGAAGATTGTGCCATGCGTTTGAATCGCCTGAGAAAAACAGATAAACGGGGTTAAATACTTCTAAATATCCGTGAAAAAATTGCAGTATCGCAATTAGACTTTCACTATTCATCAAGCGAACTAGTCTAGATGGCAAGCCACCAACCAAGGCAGCGTGAACTGAATTCTCTGATAATTTGATAATTTCATCTGATTTAAATATCGTAATATTACTCTTACCAACATTAGAACTTTGAAAGAGCAAGCTGAGCAAAACTACCAATATGACTAGACCAACTATTGGCCAAATTTTTATCGCCATTGTTAATAATTTTCTGCTAGAAATTGGAGGATTTGTTATCACCCAGCTAATCAAAAACAACATCGGCAGTAATAAAAATGGTAGATTATAAAAGAGTGATCCAAGAAAGTAAAAAAGTAATGCCAAGAGATACCACCGCCAATTTCTGTTTCCCGCTAACCAACTCGCCCATCCGGTCAAAGAAAAAAGCAATCCCTCCATTGGTTCATAGACATTCCTGGCTTGAGAAATATGAAAAAAGCTGAAGGTTAAAAATACCATAGCAATCAAGCTAATCCGTTTTGACCAACCCATTTCTCGGCTAAGCCAATATATTGATAGCAGTGATAATACAGATGCTAGTGCTGTTGGTAATCTCACCGCCGTGGCATTCAAACCATAGATTTTTATACTCACTAAAACTGAATAAATCATTCCGGGAAGTTTGTAATCTCCGAAGGATTTAAAGTTTATCGGCCATGATTTACCATGTTCATCCTTCCCAGTTTCTGCTAATGCAAATGCGTTATAACCAATGGCCGCTTCATCCCGATGCATGGTTTCCGGTAATGAACCCAGATGCCATAGGCGTAGGAATGCGCCAACTGTTAAAAGTAATAAAAATAACAAAAATTTAGAAATTGAACTTTTAAAGCCTCGTTTCATTGCCAACAATTAGTGTACCACTCGCACTGATGTCCTAATTAGTGTAAATTTGCCGAACGTTCACACTCATTCAAGACGTCTATTGAGCGTTACGCCTTGATCTTTACTCCAGGACCACCCCTGAGTATTATCCAATTCTTTAACTTCTCCCGTCTCCAAATCAAGTACGACTCCCCTTGGAAGTCCTGAGTCTTCCCTATTTGAATCTACTGCGATATTTCTAATATTTCTTCGACTTAGCTCTTCAAGCAATTGTTCAGTAGATGGCCAATATGGAGGTGCTGTTTTTAACCAAGCAGGTGACTCCCTGGTTTCTGAGGCGCTACCTTCTATAAGGTAGACCTTGGCTTGCGAATAATTGCCATTCAGCGCAGATAAACATGTATCAATCACAGCTCCAAGATCTTGGACCAAGGAAATATGGGCAATTAATCCCGTTTTGGTACCTTCGTCATACAGAATTAAACACTTGCATGCCGATAGACCATAGGTGACCATGTACGGCCTTTCTGAAGAAAATGTCGCCAGTCCATAATGACCCTCATTAACCCGATGTGCATTTAACGGTTCAGGAACTTTCTCAGTTGATAAATCAATTTCAACGCTAGAAGATTGAATAATGCCAGTTTCTAGAGGTGAATTCATCATGTTACTGCATATCATATCCTACAACCAGTTCATTACATATCCCATCAACATAATCCCCAGAATAGTGATGCCAACAAACACGGTCAACAATTGCCATTTCATCACTTTTTTCAAAATCAGTATTTCTGGTAATGAAATGGTGACGATGGAGGTCATAAAAGCTAGCGCAGTGCCCAACGGCACACCTTTTTCTACCAAGGCTTCCATAATGGGAATCACTCCGACAGAGTTGGCATAGAGTGGTGCTCCCAATATGGTTGCAACTGGCACAGACCACCAAGTTTTCATGCTCAGATATTTTTCCACAAATCCCGCTGGTACAAAACCATGAATCAGCGAACCAAGCGCAACACCAAGCAAAACATAGGGGAATACTTGTTTGGTAATATGCATACCATCTTTCCAACACAGAAGCACCAGTTGTCTAAATGGCATTTTTTCCTCTTCATTTTTGATACTTATTTGTTTTCGAGTTGTTATTTGTAATAATTCTGGACGAATATATTTTTCCATTCGTAATCGCTGAATCAGCAAACCTCCACCGATGGCGACAAGAATTCCAATGCTGTTATAAATTAGCGTCATTTTGAAGCCAAAGAGTGCAGGGAATAAATAGAGTGAAGCTTCATTGACTAATGGAGAGCTAATTAAAAAAGCAAAAGTCACACCCAACGGCACGCCTGCACCAACGAAACCAATAAAGAGTGGGATTGAGGAACATGAACAAAATGGTGTAATCATACCCAACAGAGCTGCGAGTAAATAATCTAAGCCATACCAGCGTCGTTTGGTCAAACTAGTTTTGACTTTTTCCATAGGGAAATAGTAACGCACAAACGCCATTAGATAATTGATTAGTATTAACAATAAACCGATTTTAATGACATCGAAGATAAAATAATTCAATGACTCACCAATAAATGAGTGACGCTCAAAACCCAACCAGTTAAAAGTGATTACGTCGGCAAAAGCTTGGATAGGATCAAAAACACTCATAATTGGACCTACGCTTGTTTAGGCTGAAGAACATTTGCAATTTTATTTTTGTCTGCTGAAAATCCTGTCATAACAATGGCGTCATCGATTGCGATTACTGGGCTACCCAACGCACCGAGCTCAACCATTTTCTGCAAACCATTGGTACCAACTACATACTCTACTTCAGTTTCTAGCTGTAGTTCCTTTGCAACTTGAGCAACTGATTCGTATAATTTTTTGCATTTTGTGCAGCCAGAGCCAAGAACTTGAATTTTCATCTATCCTTTCATAAAGAAAATACTGTTTCAGTAATTTTTTTTCCGTTTTTTGTGAGCGAATACAGAACTTTTCGACCAGACTTTACGCTTGTGACTATACCTGCCTCTCGTAAATCAGCTAAATGATGCGAAATTAAACTTTGTGACATCGGAAAATGATCCTTAATTTCACACACACAGTGGGTACCTTGCTGTAATAAACAAAGAATTTGCAATCGATTGGATTCACCTACAAGTTGCAAGAGCTGGGATACAGAATTTGCATGCACAAATTCTTTTGTGTTTGGCGTACAACATTTATATGAACCCATATTCATATATTAACACTTGTAAATGTAATGTCAATGCTACACTATCAACTTATTATGTTTTCGATACACCCAATTAAGCTCTGGCGATATGTATCATTACGCAGGTTAGTCGTACCTTCCCGCTTACGTCGATTTTTTTATACCTCGTGGGAAGATACGTTGTGGGATTTATTGCAGTATTTTCAAATTCCAGAGAAAGCAATCTGCTTGGTGCCTGAATTCTATTGCATGGATGTAGTAAAAAATATGGAGGAACATGGATTGGCCTGTGTTTTTTATCCAGTCGATCCACAATTACAAATAGATCCTAAAACTTTTGTTCGATACGTAAGAAAATATCAACCAGGTGTAGTAATTATTTTACATTCTTTAGGAATCACTAACCCACTTTTTTCTCACAATAAATCTTGGCTTAAATATTTGCCAACAAACACATTATTAATCGAAGACTGCGTTCATCGACTAATTGATCCACAACTAATCTGCTTGCTTACTTCTCGTCATTTCGTCATCGATAGTCTGCGCAAAGTAGCTCCAATCTATGGAAGCAATCTATATGGGAATGCCACTACGCTTCATAAATTCAAACAGTCAGCATGGTGGCAGACACTCCCCTATCAGGCGAAGGTTTTCTGGCAGTGGTGGTTGTTTCAAAGTTGTTTGCACGCAGCTGGATTTTTGGAAAGAAGCATGTGGAGTCGATGGTGGAATATAAAAGCAAAAAAATTTATGCAAAAAGGTTACGATCTGATTGGAGATAGCCAGCGAGCAGCAACGGGGCCATGGTTTTTTAACTTCCTCTCCCAATTTCTGAGTATCAAAACAATTGAAGAAATAAAGAAACAACAAGTAAACTGCTACCAAGGATTACTTCAGTCTTGCTGGGCTAATGATATTCTGTATCAAATTCATTTTGATCAAGTAGATGGGGGAAAACTGCGTGGATTTCCGGTTGGCATTGCTGCAAAAAATGCTGATCGATACTTACCGCAATTACAGAAAAATCAATTAGCTTGGAAATATGAGTTGGATGACTGTCCGTGGTCCAAGCGGCAAAAAATCATCTACCTACCGCTTGGACCGCATATAGAATTGAAAGAAATTGAGCTCATTTGCAAATTATTGATTACAACGTTGAATATACAAACTCTGTAGTATCATAAGACAGCTTGGAGGGATCGCATAGTGGTCGAGTGCAGCGGTTTACTAAACCGCCGTGGTGAAAGCTACCGAGGGTTCGAATCCCTCTCCCTCCGCGAGGAACAAAGTGACGAGCGAGAAAGGTGGGATGAGAAGTCAACCGAGTTGTCAGTAACAACCCGGTTATTCCGATGGATTCGGGAAATCCCTCTCCCTCCGCCAAACTTCAGCACGAATTCAAAATCACTGGAGAAACCTATGACTAAATTAGAAACACCTTCTCCAAGTGAGGTAAAATGCAACAGTAGCAATCGAGATGATAAAACTACTAGGAAAAGAGAGAATCTCGCACCAACAAAATTCTTTCATGTATCTACCCATCGATTTAAATTTGGTGAATTCATTACTGATCCCTTATCTGCAACCGGCGTTTGCCTAACTGATAGTCCTATTCCTCACTCAACTATAGCATCGAAAAGAATTTTGCCGACAAACGAATATCGAGCAGCCAGAATCGAAGCTGGTAAATGGAACTATGACTGGGATGGCAGATGGTACTAGGAGGTAAAAAAACAAGGGTGGGTAGAGCAGCAAAATATTGGAAGCAGCTAGAACTAGAACAATCAAGAAAAAAATGAACTGAATACCTATGATACCCTGTTATAATTAAACATATGTCTCAAACATCAAAAATGCTTTTACTAGGAATAATTTGCTTTTTATTAGGTGCAGTGGCTTTTTTTTCTTGGTCTACCTACCAAAAAACACAGCAAGAAAACACTCAGTTAAAGGCACAATTAGAAACGACATCTACCACTGAAGTTAATCCGAGCAAGCCTGATGAGAAAAAAGCGATTGTTTCAAGTCCAACACCTGACAACCCAGATAGTGAGAAATCCCCAATAGCACAAGTTGGTACTATTTCTGGAACATTGGGATATCCCTCTGAAGGCATTCCCCAGCTCGAGATCTATGCCATCAAAGAAGATGACCATTCGGTTTATTTCAAAACAACGACTCAAGCCAACCAACAATCTTTTACTATTGAAACAGTTACTCCAGGTATATACGTTGTTGTGGCTTATACACTTAGTGACAATGGTCTTACGGGTGGATACACCAAAGCAGTTGCCTGCGGCCTTTCTGCTGAATGTACGGATCACTCCTTGGTTCAAGTCGAAGTCATGGCAGGTCAAACCGAAGCTGGCGTAGCAATTACAGACTGGTATGCTCCAATTGGCCAATTCCCAACGAAGCCATAAAACCCAATCCCACATTCATTCAACAAGCTATGAACCGAATTTTTTCAGATAAATTAAAGGCAGGTGATGTAGTCAGAGTAATTGCTCCTGCTCGTAGTCTCTCAATGCGGTGGATCAACAATGAAGAGATGAAGACTATTGCAAATAGGCGATTTGCAGATTTGGGGCTAGAGCTAACTTTTGGAGAACATATTTACGAAATAGATGATTTTAATTCATCTTCAATTACATCTAGATTGGACGATTTACATGCCGCGTTTACTGATGAACAAGTCAAGATGATCATCACCGTTATCGGAGGTTTTAATTCAAATCAACTACTCAAATATATTGATTACGATCTAATAACAAAGAATCCCAAAATCCTATGTGGTTATTCAGATATTACCGCGCTAGCTAATGCCATATTTGCAAAAACAGGACTAGTTACATATTCTGGTCCACATTACTTTTCATTTGGAGACAAACAGGGCTTTGAATACACTCTGGACTATTTTAGAAAATGTTTTCTCTCAAATGACCCTTTTGAGCTTAGTCCGTCTGCCAAATGGAGTAATGACCGCTGGATAGATTCGCAAGATAATAGATCATTTAATGAAAATGAGGGTCATTGGATTATCAACCCCGGTTTTTCTAAAGGGACTATTATTGGTGGAAATCAATGTACTCTCAACCTATTACAAGGCACTGAGTATATGCCAAACATTTCCGACAGCATTCTCTTTCTAGAAGATGATTATGAAGCACATGTGGCAACTTTTGATAGAGACTTACAGTCAATCATTCATCAACCAAACTTTACAAATGTCAAAGGTATAGTTATTGGTAGGTTTCAGCCAGAATCTGAAATGACACGAGACTTGCTTGCTCAGATTATCAAATCAAAAAATGAACTCAATTCTTTACCAGTAGTTGCAAATGTTGATTTTGGTCACACAACTCCGCAGATAACATTCCCAATTGGGGGCGAGTGTGAAATTGAATTAACCAGCTCAAAGAGTAAAATAACGATTAGCAAACACTAGTAAATGAACATCCAATTAAAAATCTTAGCATTGATTACTTACGTTTCCATGGTGGTGGTAAATTTTTTGGCCAACGCCCTCCCCATCAATGATCGTTCCACTGGTGCAATTTCGGACGCTTATCCCAATCTTTTTGCGCCAGCTGGTCTCACCTTTGCCATTTGGGGCGTAATCTACCTATTGCTCGCTGGCTATGTGATCTACCAATTTATTAATAAAAATAAAAAAATCGAAAAGCTGCTACAAGCAATTAATCCCCTGTTTATTGCCACATCACTTGCTAATATTTTGTGGATTTTTGCCTGGCACTATGATTTTATTGGAATTTCGGTCTTGATTATGTCGGTATTGCTTATCTTACTAATCAAAATTGCAGACATTCTTCGTAAAGTGCAATTTACTTCACTTGAAAAAGTTTTTATCTTAACGCCTTTTAACGTCTACTTTGGTTGGATCACCGTAGCGACTATCGCTAACATCACCGTATTTTTAGTCAGTATCGGCTGGAATGGATTCGGCATCGCCGACTTTGTGTGGACAAGTATCATATTACTCATTGGTGCGTTGATCGGCATACTACGGATGAAAAAAGATAAACACATCGCCTATGGCCTTGTCCTTATTTGGGCATACCTTGGTATTTTACTTAAACACACATCTTTAAGTGGCTTTGACGGACAATACCCAAGCATTATTGCCACCGCGTGTGTATGCATACTATTGTTTGGATTTTCTGTGGGACAACTTCTCAAAACAAAGTAGTATTCATTTCTATAAATCGTCGTAACGAATCGACAAATTCTGGGATTACATACTTTTTTAACATTCCTAATTGATGAGTTGGGAAATTGGATGCAAATAGCATTTCATCTTCACGTAGCATTTGAGGTAATTCCGAGAGTTTTCCATGTGAATCAGAAAGATGGTAAATTCCCAATTCGGTTAGGAATTTAAAATATGGTTGAGAACGTGCATTTGCGCGTACTATGTGAGTGAAAGGTCGGACCGTTAGGGAAACCTCCTCAATGGTTGCCAGTAAAGTCAATATCGCACGCAGAGAGTTCAGCGGATTTCTTATCCCAGTTCTCGCCTCCGCTCCAACGGTTATATCTGTGATGATGTACTGAGGGTAGTTTTGCCACGTATTTGGGGTTTTTTCTTTAACCTGCTCTGAGTCAGTAAAACCCACAAAAATATAACTGGGATCATCAAATTCAGCCTGCATCCATTCCAACTCCACCCCACCAACACTTAATTCTGTATGAATTCCCGAAATTCGATCTGATTGAATTGGAGTAACTCGGTGGGCATATGCCTCGAGCGTCCTAGGTCT
>CAYNWG010000012.1:0-24117 GCA_964400865.1 uncultured Pseudomonadales bacterium | reverse complement strand
CCCCCAACACTCCCACGCCAACCTCTCCCCCCACATTACCTACAAACACACCAACACCGGTTGTTGTTTCGCTGAGTTGTGAGCAGTGCGATCTAGATCAAGATAATCACGTGGAGCATACTGCACCAACAAGAGATGATCTTGATTTTATTAGTGCATGCTTGGGTCAACCCTCCTCCTCATCGCCGTGCAACAGAGCCAATCTTCTTCCCGGTGGTCCATTAATTAATTCTGGAGACATTAACGTATTCGTTTCGCAGTGCACCGGTGTTTATTCAAACAACCAAACCTGCTCTGCTGTTAACACCCCTACTCCAACTCCAACGCTTGGAGGAACAGTTTCATGGTGGCAATCATACTCAGGTTTAATTTATGCACAAAATATGATCAAGTCTATTTTGCCACCCAGCTTCAATTTGGTTGCAAACATGACTTCAAACATAAATAATAGTGCTGGAATCCCGCTCAATAACACCAGTGGTATTTATTTAGGCGCTGGTGGACCTTCAGCTCACAGTAGCTTGCGACAGGTATCGGGTCAATTAAGTACCGTTTGTTCAGAGTACACCATTCCCAAATTACTGGTGATGGCAAATGCTCAAATAATTACACCAAGTACAAGAGGACTCATTTCCTCTCCAGGAGAATTTATGAGCGGAGTGGGATTTACCGATTTTGGCACATATCGCGTTTTTCGTCATAGTGGTGACTTAGAGATTGATCTCAATTCAACTTGGAATGTTGTTGGAACGCCACTTATCATTTTCAACGAAGGTGGAACCATCACCTTTGCTAATTCTGCTAGTAATGAAAATATCATCACTGTAGCCAATGACTCATTCTTGGGACTGTTTACTAGCGGTTCGATAGTAATCGAGGACACTGTTGGCTCCAGCACACCTCGGTCTGGGGCAAGCTTGAGCCCAGCTTTAACAGGATTATTCTTTACTAACGATCCAGCGGGTACCCCAGGAAGTGGCCAAATTGCCGTTCTCTCTTCCGGAGATACTGCCACAGAAAAACAGTTTGTTGGATCAGGAAACTTCATTGGCTGTGGAGGAATAGAACTCAATCGAGAATTTGAAGCCACGGTGAACGATGCCTATGCCTCAGAAGTTTTTCTCTTTAATCCCAGTCTGGTTAGAAACTTTCCCATGGCGCTACAGGACTCTCACGTAACATGGAGCGAGGGAATTTAGGCAGCTTTTGAAACTAAAATCAAGCAATACTTGCTGATGTTTCGGTCTGAATTATCTTATAAAGCTCGATAACATCATCCTGATGTACATCATACGCAGTACTAAAATTAATCGCCCTTTGTAGATGACCACAACCGGTTACACCCTGCTGTTTTTCAGAGGCTATTATAGCCAATTCATCATTAGTGTACTGCTCAACTTGGAACTGAAGTGATAAGGTTGGCGTACCAGCTTCATCAAAGTCCACATAATAAACATCCTTATTAAAAGCCAACAACCGAAGGGTTGCGGTATCGTGCATTTTTCTCACCGTGAGAACGTCAACTAGGTTTAGCTCTCGCACCATTGCATATTTTGATACGTTGAACCACTCAACAAATTCGGTCAAGAGCTCTTCATCTAAACCCTGATCATAGACAAATGCGCTGACTCCTTCTATTGAGGGTAAAATACCCCATTGCTTACTATTATTGATTAACACAAAGCTTTCATTATGATTTCCTTTAAGAGAAATCGATCGATGTGTGGCGCTACTACCCATCACGCTAGCTTCATGATTATCATGTTTCGAATGATCGTCAGTGTGCCAACCATAGCGCATTTTTTTTGTTTGTAAAAAGTCAAATACTGTTTGATACGCTATCTCTGGAGTAAATCCTAGAGCTAATAAAATTAGCGACCATCCAGCCGCACCAGCTGGACGGAGCATCACCTCTTTTTTGCTATCAGCATTCACTAAATCGGTTGATTCTGTCCTGCCATCAATACACTGTTGTTCAACAGGGTCTACTTGCTCAACTTTGGCTCTTTCAACATACTCTGTTGCTTCTTGTAATTTTTCTTCTGGAGTTGTTTCTACAATTATTTTAGGCTCTGCCATATACATTCCTTTCTCTTGATCATTCATACATACTTTCTGTTGGTTGCTCGCTAGCCACTTTTCGTAGATCTAATAATTTCTGAAGGCAGAATTATATCAGCAACTATTTATTTTTTACAAGAAATATTTTAAGAGCAAATCGACGGGGAATTTCTAAAGTACCGATTCAACAATCTTTTGATTTTTCAGTGCGATTTTTTCTCCAAGCACGCCATTGGTTTCAAACACAAAATTAAGTTGGGTTTTGCCAGCCAGTGACTGATAAAATGCCACTTGGTCTGTAATCAAGGCTTTGGCAAGTTTTTTTGGTACCAGATGCACCCAATCAGCTGAAATAACATAATTACCCAGATTGTAAATTTGTTCTCCACCTCCGCAGGTAAAAGAAATTTTGTTGGCAATATGAACTTTGTGAGGGCGAACCATGTGACCCTTTACATCGTGTTTCAGTTGTTTTGGATCAGAGAAAGGTAAGTAGCCGGCATAATTGATTTTGAGTTGGTCGGCTAACGCTTCAACATGTTGTTGCATGCTAGCATTCACCTGTCCCCATTCCGCAAGCGATAGTTTTTGCTTAACCCAATCGTTCTCCTCACTGGAACAAATTGCCATCGTTTCACTAAAAAGCTTATTGAGCATGGGAACCACTTGATCAAAACCTTCCAAACGAAATCCTGCGCCAACAAATCCCAATCGACGTCCAACATTAATTTGAACTCCCTCATCACCACAGGTGATCACAAACGGCTGGGAAACGGCATCTGTCATAAAATAACCTAATCATTATACCACGAATAATCTAGCTAAAAAAGCAGTCTGAGTATAATAATTACTCTTAATCGTCGTGGCCAGAATCAACCATGCCTGTCACTGCCTCAAGATAGGCTTTCATTTCTGACTCAACTTTTTTCCAGTCACCATCAGCCTCGCGAATTGCATTAAACAATAAATCCATGTCAATCAGTAATTGGTCATCAGTGACGATCATTCTTTGTTTTGCCATGAATCTCCCTTTTTGGCTTTGTACTATTTATATATTAGCGGTATTCAACTGGACGCTCAGTCATTACTGGACTTAAGCTCATGCGTTTTTGATCAGGACTGACGCTCTCCACATACACCGTGACGTCATCACCTTTCTTAAAGTTATGACTTGATTCCAACTTGGAATTGTGGATAAGTCCATCTATTCCTTGATCAATGTTCACAAATACACCAAATGATTCAACGCGAGAAACTTTACCCGTCAACGTTGTCCCGACTGGATACTTGGTATCAATGCCAATCCAAGGATCATCTTTTAGTTGTTTGATTGAAAGGTTGAGTTTACCAGTGCGCTCATCTTGACCGAGAACTTTCACTTGAATTCGATCTCCAACTTGGTGAAAATCCTTTGGATGATTAACTTTTTCCCAAGAAATTTCGGAAATATGAACCAATCCCTCAACATGACCAACGTTTTCTTTATCTTCAATTGGCACTTCCACCGTCACAAATAATCCGAAGTGCATTACTCCAGAAACCACACCTTCGTAAATTTTTCCAGTCTCCAGCGAACTGATGGCTTGCTCTTTTTGAGCCAATTCCTTTTCTTCTGAAACATGACGCTCGGAAAAAATAAGACGATTTTTCTCTCTATCTACTTCAATTGCTTTGACTTTGAAAGATTTTCCTTTCAAGGTTTGGAATTTGCCCACAAGTTCTTTACCAAATTGGCTTGAGGGCACGAACCCGCGTACTCCATTTACAACTACAATCAACCCACCTTTATTTACTTCCACACCTTTTGCCTCTAGTACCTCGGATTTCTCCATGGTTTCAGCAAAATAATCCCATCTGGCATCAAGCGCAGCATGCTTCAATGAAAGTAAAACTTGGCCTTGACTATTTTCTGTGGAAAAAACGGTGACTTCAACCTTGTCTCCGATTTTTAACTCACTAATATAATCTCGGGCGAGATCATACTCTCTTTCTGTTACTAGACCCTCAGTTTTTGAACCGATATCTACCCGAACGGCTTTGTTATCAATTCCGGTTACTGTCCCAATAATTGTCTCTCCTTTTTTGGCAACCACCACGGTGTTCTCCGGCATTGCCAGAAGATCATCCATTGTTATGTGAGAAGCCACCTTAGGACTCGCATTGGTTTTACGAGTTGTTACTGTCATACTATATATATCCCCTTTCTTAAACGAGTGCGAGGGAGTATACCATACACAACAGTAAATTTCTCTGGAGGATTGCGCATGAAAAGCTATCACAATCTAAGAACACCTACAACGAAAGATATTACAGACAAAACAGTTTTAGTGAGAGTAGATTACAACGTCCCACTTGAGACCCTACATTCAAAAATTACTGTTAAAGATGACAAAAGAATTGCTCAGTCGGTAGAAACCATTCATTTTTTGATTAAAGCAGGCGCCAAGGTAATATTGTTGTCGCATTTGGGTCGTCCTCAGAGTGCCGGAGATGCGCATCTTTCTTTAGCACCGGTGGCACTCCACTTACAAAAAAAGTTTCATATACCATGCAAGTTTATTTCCGAAACTGTTGGAGAAAAAGTCAAAACTGCTGTTGATCAATTACATCCTGGCGATGTACTTTTACTTGAGAATTTACGATTTCATTTGGAAGAAAAAGCTGCAGATGCAGCATTTGCTAAACAATTGGCCAGTCTGGGTGATGTCTATATAAATGAAGCCTTCTCATCTTTACATCGCAAACACGCTTCTACCTATGTCTTGCCTCAGTTATTACCAAATTTCGCTGGATTTGATTTAGCCAGAGAAGTCGCGACTTTGAACAAACTTCTTACAGAACCAAGAAAACCATTTATCTGCCTCATTGGTGGAGCAAAAATTGCAGATAAAGTTGATGCAATCAAAGTACTCGCCTCTAAAGCAGATGCTATTTTGATTGGTGGAGGCATCGCCAATAACTTCTTCAAAGCCGAAGGTTTAGAAATTTATCGTTCGTTTACTCAAGAATCAAATCTAGTAACCAATGATGGTAAGGTGGACTATAGTCAGATGGCCGGTCAGTTGATCGCCGAACACAAACACGAGCGAGTACTCAAAGATGGGTATATTCCTCTGCCCAAGATCATATATCCAATCGATGTGGTAGCTGCACCCAGCATAACCGAGGCTGATCGAGGAAAAGTGCAAATATTGGATTTAACTCACGATATGTTGGATAAACCAGAACACGAAAAACTGGTCTATGCGGATATTGGACCAAAAACAATTCGACTCTACCGAGAATTATTATTGCAGGCAGAAACAATTTTCTGGAATGGACCGATGGGAGTCTGGGAAAATGAGTTATTTGCTAATGGCACCCATAAGTTAGCCTGTGCGGTGGCAGATGCCGCTGCCACATCAGTTATCGGTGGTGGCGATACTATCGGTGCCATAGACCATTTCGGATTAGGCGCCGCGTATTCATATATTTCAACTGGCGGCGGCGCCTCCCTCGAGTTCCTTAGCGGAACGGAGTTACCTGGTTTAGAAGTTCTGACAAAATAAATAATCAACCCTTGACGCATGGGTGCAAACATGAGTATTCTAGTAGACAGATGATAGATTCTGCGTTTGCGCCTTCCAGCTCTGGTGTTGGTACTGATTATTCCAGCGCTTCTATTCCTATTTCATCCCAGCCAGGAGTAATTCCTCCAGCACCCCCCACAATTCCTTCGGCATATAGCAACCCAACTCCCCCTACAAAGAAAAAAGGCTCTGGTTCATTCTTTAAGCTTTTTGGACTCGGTGTTGTGCTAGTCATTTTAATTGGGGGACTGATTACTGCCTATGTTTTGTCACAACAACAACAAGAAATTCGCCAACAGGCTAGCCAAGCAGACCAATACACTCAGAATCCTTTTACTTTTCAAGATAGCAATAACAATTTAGAATTGGTTTTTACCAGAGAAGGTGATATTGGACCAACCGAAGTAAAAGGAGTGTTTACTTACCCCAGCAATCCTAGTTGTAACGCAAATTCTAGTTGTAATGCTACTGCTCAATTTAATATTTCTGAAATTAATTCCACGGGAGACACCGACTACATCTGTACTACAAATACTGCTAACTTGGTTTACTATAAATTTTTAACTAATACTAATGATCCAAACTACCCTGGCAACCTCACTCACAACACACCAACAGTGAATGCTAACTGCAACAGACCGCTCAGTCAGTGCGACAATGATCCCAACTGTACAAGGTCGGAAATCATTCGACTATATGGACCCAGTGGTTGTGGGGATCAGTGCCGTCAGTTTGTAGCTTCTATTGATTTCAATATAAGTAATACAGAATACGGTTGTGGTTGCGTACAATTTGACCCAAATATTTCTGAGCTTTCATTGAACTGCCGAAAGAAAGATGAGACAGAAAATACTACCTATACTTTCACTCGCGGAACTAGCTCTGGTCCATGGGCATATGCTTACAATACAGCGCAATGTTCCACGCCAGTGAGTCCTTCACCAACGGCTACCATTACACCAACACCTACCACTCCAGCTGGACCAACAAATAGTCCTACTCCCACTCCAACTAGAGGACCGTCAGCTACTCCTACACCAAGTGGTCAACCAACCGCCACACCCACACCACCTCCATTCGGAGGTATGTGTCTGAGTATCAGCATGAGTCCAGCCACTCCGGTATATAACGACTCGGTGACCTTCACCTGCGGTTTAGTTCAAGGAGTAGCAAAATACGAATTCCGTTATTTTGAACCAGGCGTATCGACACCCATCAAACTAGATGCAAGTTCCAACAATGTTTCAAAGGCAATTAAAGTCACAAAGGCTGGTACATATACGGCTCAATGTCGTATTTGCCCTGTTGCGACTGCGTCGAATCTCTATTGTAGTGATCCAAACTGGGGATGGGATCCGATAATCACAACACAATCAAGATAAACTATGGTAAACGCAACCACTCAAACTACCAACACGACTCAGCTGCCTCCCGCCCTTCAGCCGGTGGGCGCTAGTCCACAACCAATGTCTACCGTGCAAGCAACTGTGTTGCAAACCGCCAAACCCAATGGAATTAGCCAGATGAAAAAGAACTTTAAGCTTGCCATGGCTGGACTAATGATGTTTGTGTTACTAGCTGGTGGTGGGGTAGCTCTCTTTTTATCCCAAGAAGAACAAGATACAAGGAATCAAGCGTCAACCAGTGCGTGTATGGATGCTCCGCTGGCTCGAAATCCCGCTGTTTCCAAACTCAACGATAATCAGTTCAAACTTCAGTGGAATCAAGTTCCCGGTGCCAGCGGTTACCGCATCTTTCTCATTACTGAGGGTGAGGCAGGTACTCACCCATCTGGGAAATACATTATTTTCAACGTACTTGATAATTCTTCAGACGTGAGTCAAACACCGCAATTTGTCCCGATTGTCCCTGCGAATGCTAAATCACTCTCTCCCACTCAAACTGAGTATGTGTGGACAATGCCTACCAATGATGTTATTGATTTGGAAGGGAAAGTGGTCAAAGAGAGAGCGTATTACAGATTCCTAGTCTTTGCTTTCAAAACTGGTACGAGTTGCACAACCCAAGCTGCAATCGGTACCTATACTAGTCCTGCTGCTACTCCCACCCCAACGAGTACTTTTGTGGGAGCCTGTACCGAAAATAGACCGATTGTAGATGATCGACAGGTCAATTGGATAGAAAATAATTCAAAAATTCAACTCTCATGGAAGTTGACTAGTGGAGAAGTTACAGATTACGAAATTTGGAATATCAGCTATGAACCACTCGATGAACAGGCTCCAGAAAAATACTACCTAAGCAATCTCACTACCCAACCACTTCCACGCACTGCTACTTCATATACAGTTGCTAACCCAAATACTCTACAAACTAGAAGATTCCTCATTCGTGCTGTTTCTCAAAGAAATGCCCAGCGAGCTCCAGCCTGTTACGACCAATGGGCACTCTGCCTACCTCCCGTTGTGCTTGACCGAAAGGTCACTATGCCAGATAAAAATACCGCTCTTTTTGAATGGAATCCTGTCCAAGCGCCACAACAAAAATATCAAATCTGGCTCATTGCGGAAGGCACACCTGAAGAGATTGGAAATGATCGATACTATATTGCTCTATTAGCAGACAATGTCGATCCAAATTCTAAGAGTCTTCGTCTCTCTCTTCCAGAAAAATATCAAAATTTGCCCTCGTATCGCTTCCTCATCAGGGCCATTAATTATTCGGCTGACGGAGCTCCACAATGCTATAACCAATGGGCATTAGCTCCAGGAGCAATTGGTGGACCTCCAGTTGGTCAATGTACACTCCAATTCACCATTGCTGGACCAACAGCTACTCCCAACCCCAGTGCGACTGCTACACCAACCACCAATCCAAGCTCTACGCCTACTCCAACACCTACCACTGTTCCCGGAGCAACTGCTACACCAACCACTAGAGTAACGCCGGTTATTGGATGTAATGCAATTTGCGTCACGAATGCTGACTGTAGTAATCCAGCTCACATCTGCTTTGTGGTCAGTGAGACAGAGAATCGCTGCAGATTGGAATCCAACCCAATGGATATGAATTGTCAAAATCCTGTCGCAGCGGTAACCGAGCCAGCTGAAGTTGCGCAACAGCCAGCATTACCAGAAACTTTGCCAGAAACCGGACCTGAAGATTGGGGCAACTGGCTCAAGGCTGGTCTTGCTATCTTAGGAATTGGCGCCGCCCTTCTACTAATGCTTTAAACACAAAGTACTGTTGTTGAGTAAAAAGATATGTCACGAAGTTTTTTTTTGATTGGCATTTTTCTTCTTATCGGTGCGGGCGGGCTTCTGTTTCTCCAGCAGAATAAGAGCCTTGAGGAAAATCAGCTGGATCAAATTACGAATCCCACCTCCTCTGAACCAAAAATCACCCAAGTTACTGTGCTTGCAGACTGCACTGTTCAATTAACTATCAGCGGTAACACGAAAACTTTACCCACAGCGTTTGACCCCGCGATTGCCAAATGTGAAAAATACACCGTAAGTTCGCTCTCGCCCTCAGGAACGTATGCAGCCTTTGAGGATCTTTCGTCATCTGGTGTTGATGCCGTGGTATCACTCTATGAAATAACTAACGATCGGGTTTTCACTCTGGATGATTTTGGTACTGAGTCAGTACTAGATATGGTATTTTTACCCAATAATCGATTACTAGTACTATATAGCCAAGGAATCAGTGGAACACAAAGTTTGAGATTATATGACATACCAAATCTTGAGCCACTTCTAGCGGATGTGGCACCAGAAGGCGATCTCAGCTCTGAAACGTTAAATCCATTTGTCTTTGAGCGTGATTTAAATGATGCAAAAGGCATTGCGAAAGCAATCCGATTAACGGGTACATCTGTAGTCTTGGTGGATGAATTTGATGATATCACCAATCCCCTCTTTGAAATTAGTTTGAGCGAACTGTAATAAGTAACATTTTTCAGTATTTTTTATGAAATTCGTTAAAGCTTTGCTACCTGAGCTCAGTGATCAGCTGCTTGCTGAGTTTCAGAAGCGGTTTGAACAAAATCCAGTCCGCCATCCAGAAATTGAGTGGGAAAAAGTACGGGCAAAATTGAAGGCCAACCCAACAAAACTTTGGTCACTCAATGAAATGGAAAGAACTGGAGGCGAACCAGATGTTATTGGAAAAGATAAAAAAACCGGCGAATTTTGGTTCTTTGATTGTTCAGCTGAAAGCCCTAGTGGCCGTAGAAGCTGTTGTTATGATGGAGAGGCCCTAGACTCAAGAAAAGAACATAAACCCAAACTGAGCGCTCTTGGCATGGCGACCGACATGGGAATTGAACTATTAACGGAAACACAGTATCGAGAATTACAAAGAATCGGCAATTTCGACATCAAAACATCGAGCTGGATAAAAACGCCCCCAAATATTCGCCATCTGGGTGGCGCACTGTTTGCGGATAAACGGTATGAAGCCGTTTTTGTGTACCACAATGGGGCGTCATCTTACTATGGTTCCAGAGGTTTTCGTGGCTGGCTGGCGGTTTAACTAACTAAGCTAGATGTTAAACATATTTCTCAAAGTAAAACCATAAAAATTGGAAGAGCAATAAGCTTCTCATCCACACTAACAGAATTTAATTTGATGGTTTACACTAAAGCATAACTTTGTCTGGAGTCGTGCTTTAGTGTAAACCATAGTTTTGATTGTGGGATTGTGATTTCCAAGTTTTTGTTGCCAACTATGTGTAGTTAGTTAACCTAAAAGGATTCGAAAACCGGAGTAGTCCCCACCAATGAGGAAATTAAAAACTATTTTCTTTAACTAGGTGCGATATATTACCAACCATTTTCAAGGTATAAGTGTCCCCAATTTTCTGAATCTCTGTAACCGAAGCTTCTGGTATATTCAGCCATTTCAATGGTTTCATGGGGTCGGCTGTGAGCGTATACATAGTCTCTGAAAACAGATTTCTTACCACATCGCCAATGGTTCCGCCGTGTGAAATACAGACATAGTTTTTGTCATCCTTCAATTCTTCAAATAGACTGATGATTCTATTACCTGCAAGGATTGCTGAGTCTCCATAAGGCGGCTGATACGTACGATTAGCCATTGTTTTATCCCATTCGCTTAAAAACGCTTCAAAATTCCCATATTTTGGCTCAAATTCCATCCGCTCTTTTAACCGCGCATCCGTTGATTGTGGAACTTGGAGATAGCTATTGATAATTTCTGCAGTGTGAAGCGTCCGTTTTACCGGGCTGACAAAAATGTGCTGAATGTTTCTAGACTGTAGATATTCACCGGTCAGTTCTGCTTGTCTAATACCCATATCACTTAAAACGGTATCCTCATCTCTACTTACTCTTAAACCATGACGAACTAAATAATAAGTGGACATAGATTCTCGGGATAAGCAGGTTTGTAAGGTGCGTGTGCCAGGACTCGAACCTGGAACCACCAAGGTATAAGCTTGGTGCTCTAACCGATTGAGCTACACACGCACTACTCCATTCTACTTCAAGCCAGAGTATTATATCGTAACACATGGTAAAATAGACTTCTTAAATCTATGAAAACCCGACTCACTAAATTAAAAACCAAATTTCTCGCAACGCTGAAGAAGCGTTGGAAATTGATGCTTATCCTTGTACTGATCATTGGTGGAGGCGGTTTCTTTTATTTACAAAAACAACAAAAGGCTGAACCAGAGATTACCATCACTAATCCGGAAAGAAAAACTTTGGTCAAAACACTCGATGTTTCGGGCATTGTTGACGCCAAAGAAAAAGCTAACTTACGATTTTTGGCTGGAGGAAAAGTCACCTATCTCGGTGCAAAAGAAGGATCGCCAGTCAAAAAATGGCAAACGATTGCTACGATTGATCAGGCTACGCTCCAAAAACAATTTGAGCAAAACATGAATAACTATCTCAAAGAACGTTGGGATTGGGAGCAGACTCGGGATGACAAAGTCGAAAATAGCGATGGCACCAATCGCGCTCAGCCAGAATTATCCATTAGAAGAACCGTGGATCAGGCTCAGTGGGATCTGGAAAATTCAGTGCTTACGGTAGAAATAAATGATATTGCCATCCAAAACACCAGGATGGCTTCTCCTGTTGAAGGCATTCTTGTTTCTGCTCCAACTACTGTCACAGGCGTCCAGCTAACTGCCGCTGATGCTTTTGTGGTGGTAAACCCCAACACCCTCGTCTTTAAAGCTGCCGTTGATGAAATAGATATTGCCTCTGTAAAGTTAGCACAATCAGCTGAAATTGAGCTTGATGCCTATCAAGACAAACTGATTTCATCCTCAGTTTCTTACATCGCCTACTCTAGTAGCCAAACTTCAACCGGAACTGTGTTCGTGGTTGAGTTTCCCATTTCTCCAGAAAATGGAGGTTTAAACTATTTCCGCCTTGGGATGAATGGAGATGTTTCTATTAAACTCGAAGAAAAAGCTAATGCTTTAGTCATCCCCATTCAATCAACCAGAGAAAAAGATGGAAAAACATTGGTAGATATTCAAACTACTGATGGAAAAATTGAAGAGCGTGAAATTACTACTGGAATGGAAACTGACGAAGAAATTGAAGTACTCTCTGGTTTGTCAGAAACTGATCAGGTGGTTGTACCAAGTTAGATCTATTACAGCTATGTCCCGCAATACCACTCAGCCACTGCTTGAGCTGAAAAATGTTTCCAGACGCTACGAAATTGGTGATACCACCATTAAGGCTCTAGATGGCGTGAGCGTTTCAGTCCAAACTGGAGAATTCATTGCGGTCATGGGACCCTCTGGTAGCGGCAAGTCAACATTTTTACAAATTGCCAGTATGTTAGCCACTCCGTCATCTGGAACAATTTTTCTCAAGGGTAAAGATGTTACTGCGTATAATGAAATAGAGCGAGCGCGCTTGCGAAACAAAGAAATCGGCTTTGTATTTCAACAATTTAATTTGTTACCTAGGACAAGCGCGCTGGACAATGTAAAACTTCCTCTAGTCTATGCCCGCGTGGCTGAAAAAGATCAAACCGAGCGGGCCAAAAAAATGCTAGAAACCGTTGGGTTAGCTGATCGTATGAAAAATACTCCAGCACAACTATCCGGCGGTCAACAACAGCGTGTAGCCATCGCCAGAGCGTTAATTAATGATCCAAGTATAATTTTTGCTGATGAACCAACGGGTAATTTAGACACCAAGAGCGGTCATGACATTATTGCTCTACTAAAAGATCTTCACCGAAATGGCAAAACCATTATCATGGTCACACATGAAGAAGATATTGCCAAAGCTGCCAAGCGACAAATCAGGTTCGTTGATGGCAAGATTGTACACGACACGAAAGGCAAACGATAAACTATGTTTGTTGCAACACTGATATTGGCAATTCAGTCCATCTTTCGCAATAAGGTCAGATCATTTCTGACCATGCTGGGTATTATTATTGGAGTTGGGTCTGTCGTGTTATTAACGAGCATTGGTAATGGCTTGCAGGCTTATGTGAGCGACCAATTTGAAGCCCTAGGAAGTAACACTATCTATGTCGTACCAGGTACGCCTTTTGGTGAAGGTGGTGGTTTTGGTGGCAATCAAGAGCAAACTTTTTTGGAGACCACCAAAACCACCCTCAAATCGAGCTATCTAAAACAGATTCTACGCAATCAACGAAGTCTCATTTCTGATGGAGCCTCTACTAATCTAACGGTCTCTCGAGCAAAATATTTAAAAACTGAAAAAAAAGTAACGGTTTTTGGCGTATCAGCCAGTTATGCTGAAATTCAAAGTGCCGATGCCAGCAAAGGAGAATGGTTTACTGACGTAGATGATAAGAAAGCTAGCCCCGTGCTGTTACTTGGTAGCGAGATTGCCACAGAATTATTTGGCGAAGTTGATCCAGTGGGCAAACGAATCCAATTGGAAAGCCAAACGTACACCGTACTTGGTGTATTAAAGTCTAGAGGCGGTGGTTTTGGCGGCCCAAGTTTTGATAACTATGTGTATTTGCCCTTTAATACCGTGGTAGAACGGTTTAATGTGAATTACATTGATAACTTTGTGTTTACCGTTCGTGATGTGACGCAAATTGCTGAGGCAAAAAATCAAGTTAAGTCAGAACTACTCCAGTATCTCAAGGAGGATGAATTTACCGTTTTTGACCAGACTCAACTGCTTGACACTATTAATAGTATTCTAGGCGTACTGACAGCTGGATTGGGAGGCATCGCAGCGATCTCACTCGTTGTAGGTGGTATTGGGATTATGAATATTATGTTGGTGTCTGTGACAGAACGAACGAGGGAAATTGGACTCCGAAAAGCCCTGGGTGCAACCCCCAATATAATTTTAATTCAGTTTTTAATTGAAGCAGCTTTACTTTCTGCGTTTGGGGGCATGATTGGCTTGGCGATTGCCTATGGTGGATCGCTTTTGATTCAGCAATTTTTCCCTGCAAAAGTAACGCTGGATGCCGTTGTGTTGGCTGTCGGGGTCTCGACTGTAGTTGGACTCATCTTTGGCGCCGCTCCTGCCAGAAGAGCGGCACAACTCTCACCTATTGAAGCGCTCCGCTACGAATAACGGTATACTAATGGCATGAAGTTCTTTCGTTTTTTGTTTGTTGTACTAATTCTGGGAACAGTTGGATTAGTCATAGGCTATAAGACCAATGCTCTCCCCGATCAAATTAAAAAAACTGTCGATTCAGTTGTCGCTCAATTACCCAAAACTCAGGTAGTGCTGGATCAAGCACTGCTTGCAAGTCAGGCGGCTCAATTAACTGAACGAGGTTCTCAAGTACTAGAGCAAGGAACAAAGGTGCTTGGTGCAGCAGTATCGGTTGACAAGTCTCAAGAAAATGGCTCTCTGACTGATCGAGCTCTCAACTACGGTCGCTATTTGTATTGCAAACAAGTGGTTGAAGACTGGGAAACTCGCACTTCTCCCACACCATGATACCCTTTTTTATTGCCCTACTCCATACTTTTAACCGTTTTAAAAACATTAGCTTGTAGGATCTAAGAATAACTTGATTCAAATAATTGATTTTGTATTTGATGATTTAGTGTACAGCATAGTTGTGTTTAAGAGGTGCGGTGGTTTTTATCAGATACAAAAACCCCGCCCTTCGCGTAGGGCGGGGTTAGTTTTAACCTTGATTGATAACTTATCGAGTGACCGAAATCACTTGACCAAGTTCAGCTCCAGGTGCTGTCACCGTAATACGGTTATTGGTAGCACTACGTGTGATAGTGTAGTTGGTAGCATATACTCCAGCACAACCAGCTTCATCAACTGGGTCACCAGTCTGGGGATCTGCTGGTAAAGCAGCGAGATACACTGGGACCAAGTCGGCACAAATATCAATATCGGTGCTGGCAATAGTACCAGATCCAGAAGCAGTTAACGCCGTAGGCGTTGTACCATTGTTATCTGCCATAAATTGATGTACACCATTCAAAATGGCATTCACATCACTCGCTCTTTGCGTATTATTAGCTTGTGCAAATTGTCTAGCTGGGTTAATGGCAATTAACACAATGGCCAACAGCACAGCCAAAATACCAATTACGACCAAGAGTTCAATCAGGGTAAAACCTGCTTGACGGGCATACTTTCTCATATCGATCCTCCTTAATACTATTTATGTACTATCAGCTTAGCGAATTATGCCTGGCTTAGTCAAGAGCCAATTACCTGATTCATAGTAATGCAAAGAGGCAATATCTAGATCAGTTAGGCAATAGTATTACGATATTTGCTTCGCTTCCCGTCACAGATTTAACGGTAGTCTGCTCATCAACCTCTAGTAAGAGTGATTTGAGTGCCTGACGAGTAGCAGCGGTGACATCGGTATCTGTTGTAACAGCTAGAGTACTACCACCAACTGAGGAATTGGAAACTATCTCTGGCTGTGCAAAACCAGCAGCTTGCAGTTTAGTCACAATTGTTGCTGCTTTGATTATTGAAGCAGCTGATTCATAGATAACCACAGAATACGTACTCCTCTCAGCTTTAAGTTCTGCACTAACTTGCTCAGCACTTTCACTGGCGGTGGTCGCTTGTTCAACAACAGGCGGTACTTTTGTCTCCACCGGAGTTGGCATCACCTGTTGTTCCTGAAGCTTCTGATCCATCAAGGCTTTCGCGGCAACCACTGCCTCCTGGTCTTTTTTATTTTGTTGCATGGCAAATACGATTACACCGCCCAAAACTAACATTAATACTACGAAAGCACCAATAAGTAAGAAAATGCGATTTTTTTCCTTTGGATCCTGATCTTCTCTTGTGGTTATAAATCCACCTTTATGCTCAGGCTCCAAGAAATCATTAGCTTCTAGATGTGCCCAGTTTTTAATTACTTCAAGTGCCTCAGTGGTAGTCATACCGGATTCAGGAATGGTAAAGGGAACTACCTGAGTTGTTACTAGAGTTGAAACGTCAAATCCTAACCCTTTCAGCTGAGCCACTAGTAACTCAAACAGGTCGCGATTCAAGGCAATAGCCATGTCTTTTTTTTCTAATTTGATTTCCTTCACAAATGGACTAGCAAATGGCACTTGATCTCTAAATTGGGTCAGAATCGATTCTCGTTTGGTTAATTCAGATTCCTCGGTTGGTAGCTCGATACCAAACACGATGTTGTGAGAAAAAATTATAATAATTTTTGTTGGCTGAATTTTATATGCTGCTATTGCGTCTTCAAATAACTTGCGAAATGCCTGCGCATCTTGAATTTCTAAGTGATGAAAGATGGTTTCCGGTAACTGCCAAGAAACAACTTTATTTTGATCACCAATAAACAGATCAATTTTTTTTCGATCTATATAAATGACGAGTGGGGCAGTCACCTTGTTCATAGCTACAATTCCTTCCAGCTAGTCACCTGCAGCATTCCTTCAACTCTATCAAGCTGCACTTCAACCGTTCTTTCAAAAGAACCTGAGTCTGCAACAACCGTGACCACCTGTGGAGCGCTACCTGTGACGGTAATTATGACTTCAGTATTACCAACTTGCAACGTCTCCCCTAGGTAAGCTGGATCTCTTAGTAATCTCAGTATAGCATTTTCTGCACCAGAATCGGCAGCGGAGAGGGCCTCTGATCCGGAATCAAAATAGGTTTCACTGCGCAAACTGGAAACAGAAACCAAAACGCTCGTCGTGGTAATGACTAAGATTACTACAAGAAAAACTAATAATGCAGTTAGCATGTAACCTGATTCTGATGATTGTTTGACGGATTTTTTCATCTGCGAGTGACACTAGAAGAGATAGTACGTGTTGAGGAAGCTTTTCCATCGTCCTGATTGCTGGTAATAATCACCGTAAAACCCACAGTTTGGTGGAGCGACGATCCTGACTGATTTTCAAATTGAAGTGAGTCGACGTTAACTTTATTACTAGTTAGACCATAGGTTTCTCCGGTAACAGATTTGGTTATTTTAGTAGCATCTAATTGATAACTATACGTAACACCATCGGTAATAAATACAAGTGAATCGCTGACATCACCAGCTTGAGCTGGCAGAGAAATTGAATCTGCGTTATAGATGTCGTACTTGAGTTTTGCCAACACAAATTCACTCTCTTGCTGAAGCGCCGAGCGGGCTAAGTCCTGCGTTTGCTGTTCTAGAGTCGTGATAAACAAACTATTGATAACCACTAATAAAATCGAAAATAATCCAAAGTAAACTAAAATTTCGACTAAAGTAAAACCTTTTTGATGTACCAATCTTGTTGTGACCATATTTTTCATGGTGAGTAATTTAATTCTACCTGTTCAAGTACTGGAGAGTTTGTTCCATCATCTGTAGTCATATGCACTCGATATCGAAAACATCGGGCGGGATTTTCATAACCAAATCCATCGTTGTCAAACGGGAGTGCTGACGCAGCAGCAAAAAAAGTATTGCTCGTTTTGTCTGGTCCAACGTAGCTAAAGTTGGCAAGATCACAATTGCCAGAAACTGCATCTGCACCAGCAATTTGCATTTCGAGAACGGTACCTTCCCCAGGAAGCTGAAAATCAAAGTCTAAATAGTTAAAACCAGAATCATGTCCGGTATCTAAGGTATGTGATTCATACCATCCCTCAGAAGCTAAGGATGCTCCAGGTCCACCCTGAATAATTTTAAATTCGGCGGAAGGACTAGCTGTAACAATATACGAATACGCATCCTCATCCGCCTCAAGAACCGCAGACACACCATATATACCCGTGTCGGTATTATATCCACCACAGCGAACTAAATTGAGTTCATTACTTGTATCAAGTACTTGGTACTCCTCTCCTCCTTCTCCAACTAGAATGGCTCGATTGCCAGGCACCACTTTTATACCTCGGGGACTCATACCGTTTGCTTCGTAGGAAGATATCACTGGCAAATAGTAAGAAGTATTATTTTTATTACTGACTGACACTCCAGTATTGATGACAAAGAGTTCTCGTTTACTGCTAGAAGCACTTGTGGCTAAATACGCTCTGGTGCCCGTTTCATTCACGAACACTTCCTTACCTTGCTCACCATTTACATCTGCACGCGCAGCTCGTTTAATGTCGCTTGGGTTAGCTATATTTATCAGCCTGAGTTCTGCTGAGCCAATATTTACTGCAACATACGCATAGTCACCAACAATCTGTAAACGATAACCTTGTGCAAGAAACCAGAAGAAACCACTCTCAAGTTGCACGCTGTCTAGTTGAGGTCGCGATCCTGTTTTTTGACTCAGATTAATGGTGTGCAAACGAGGTCCAATGGTTACATACCCTACATTCCCCCGCACATACACACCTTGAGCCGATCCAATCCAATCTGGGTCATTAAAATAACCAACTTCCTGATTGTTGCTTAAATCAATGATAATCACATCTCTAGAAACGTCTTGAGTTGCGACATACGCGTACCCTCCGTCAATAAAAACATCGTTCGTGTCGTAACCAGTCATCAGCGCTTCAATGTTTGCTTGTGGCGGTAATTCATTTGAAATACTAATTTCTGCAAAAGTTCCCGAACCCGCATTGGTACCGGTGAAGGCTTTTCCCTCGATTGCTTCTACATCTCGAGCCGCTCCCGATCCAGGTAAGTCTAATTCATCTAAAATAAACTGATTGGGCTTACACCAATCTCCCTGTCCACCAGAACCTAATATAACTTCACCCCCGTTTGTATTGGTGACCGCCGTAGCAGTCAATGTACCGGCTAAAAAGTGGTCTTCCGTTGTTTCAATTAACTGTTGATTATCTAAATATCGAGTGATGAAAGTACTGCTATCAATCGATAATGAATTCTCCCCTTGCCAACTAACCGAGATATCTACCTTCATTGTGGAAGGATCAATCCAGCCACCAGTTTCAATTATTTCACCACCATCATCCGATCGATGTACCGAAGAAATAACAACAGTTGTTGTATATCCATTTTGAGTATCACTACCAGGCGCCAGTTGCCACTCTTCACTTTCGTAGACTGGGTGATAGGTCCCTGGACTAGCAACATTTGCCCAACCACTAGCACGAATTGTTCGCAAGGCTTCCTGAGTTTCATTAAGAATGGCTTGAGCTTGCTGGCGCTTTTCGTGTCTTTGATTACTTTGTGTGGATAACGCTAAGCTCGATAATAGTGTGGGCATCACAATGGCCAACAAACCCATCGCTACCAATAGTTCTATTAGCGTATGACCTGCCGATCGGAGTTTCGTGAGACTAGTCATCATAGCAATTCAAGTACTCCTAATTGGTTATATACAATCGACCGCAACTCAGTAGACACCGTATTACGAATTCGAATACTATGGTAGGTTTCACTATAGTTTGCTATATCCCCACTACCTTTTAGAAATACAATAGTTGAAAGTGGTAAATTAGTCGTATCGAATTCTAAACCTGCTTGCAACGGCACTACATAATTTTCTTGATGACCCTCAACGAAGCTACTACCAGTAAAAAGAGTGTACGTATCTGTCTGAAAAAATATTCCATAATCCGAGGCGCCCCCAACGATCGCTTCGTAACCCGACATTGCCTTCATTTGCTGTTCACGTAGATCAGCAACCAAAACTTCGGCTGCAGCACGCGTGTTAGCTTTAGGAATAATATTGGTTAAATTCACTACGGTCAATGCAAAAAGCACACCAAGTATCGACAGCGTGAGCATTAGCTCCAACACTGTGAAGCCAGTATGTAATCGTAGTTTGTTAATCTGCATAGAATCACGTATTCATTTACCGCATTGAGCCAACTTGACTAATTAGTCCATACATTGGAGAAATAATTGCCATCATCATGCCTCCAACTACGAGCGCGACAACAACTAGCATCACCGGCTCTAAAATGGTGGTAAATTTAGTTAAGCTTTTGGTCACTTCGTAGTCCATGTGGTCAGCGACTGATTGCATGGCGGTTTCTAGGGTTCCGGTTTTTTCTCCCACTTCCATCAGCTTGATCATCATCTCTGGAACGATGCGTTGCTTGCTACGCAAGCCCTGAAAAAACGGATACCCAGAAACCGCTCTATTTCTAGCTTGCTTTATCAGAGCTTTGACCTCTGGCTTTCGCACTACTTCCTCTGCTAATTCCAACGCCATCACAATGGGAATTCCAGATGATAATAATAGATATAAGTTCCGTGTAAAGTGAGTTAGATCCGTTTTTCTGATTAATTGAGAAACTCCAGGTAAGTCATATAAAAAATTAAACAGCAACTCTCTTTTATATTTGTAAAACATCATAATGCCAGCAACACAAGCTGCTGATACTCCGATTACAATAAATGGGTGGTTAACCAATGCGTTGGACAACACAATCATCATGCGCGTAGCAAACGGAAGCGCCACTTTTAAGCGACTAAATACTTGAGCAATCTTGGGAATCACCACTAACAGCATTACCACAAGCACAACGACAAATACCACCATCACTAGCGCTGGATACATGAGGGCAGATTTCACATTGTCCGCAAACTGCATTTCTTTTAACATATTTTTCTCAATATCTTTGAGCGAAGTTTCCAACGTACCAGATTCTTCTGCTGATTTAATTAGGTTCACTGTAACCTTATCAAACGCCTTGGGAAACTTTGAAAATGATTGATGTAGATGATGACCGGAACCAATGTCTTCCTGAACAATCAATAGTAACTGTCGCATATCTTTTTTTGACTCATCCAATAATGACTCGATTGTTTCTGCAATTGGAATACCAGCCGACAACATAGTAGCCATGTTGCTAAAAAGTGAAATCTTGTCTTCACCGGACAAGCGTAGATTATTCGTATTAACTGTTTTCATTATTTGATTTCTTCTGTACGAGTCACACGCAGGATTTCTTCAACAGTGGTCATTCCTTGAACAATTTTTTGCAAGCCATCCTCAAACATTGTTGTCATACCTTCCTTGACAGCCTGAGCGTGGATGAGATCAGAATCTGCTCGCTTAGAAACCAAATCGCGAATTTCTTTAGAAACTGTTAGCACCTCATAAATACCAATTCTACCGAGATAGCCGGTTTGGTGGCAAAATCGACAACCTTTTCCTTTATAAATGGAGATTTTGCCAGTTTTTACCCCAAGATTATCTGGGAGCTTCTCGATGAACAACCGCTTAGTCAGTTCTTTTGTGTCAAGTTGTTCTTCTGCCTGACAATGCGCACATATCTTCCGAACCAACCGCTGACCAATAATCACTCGCACTGTGGACGCAACTAAAAATGGTTCTACATCCATATCAAACAATCTTGGCAAAGTGGTTGCGGCGTTATTTGTATGCAAAGTTGAGAGAACTAAATGACCAGTTAGCGCCGCGTTAACAGCAATCGAGGCAGTTTCGTTATCGCGAATTTCTCCCACAAATATCACATCGGGATCTTGTCGCAATAAGGAGCGTAGTCCTGCAGCAAACGTAAGGTTTGTTTTTGTATTGACTTGAACTTGGTTAGCCCCTGGCAGACGATACTCGATTGGATCTTCAATACTGGTGATATTCCTCTCTCTAGTATTTACCAACTTTAGAATTGAATACATGGTGGTAGTTTTACCAGATCCCGTTGGGCCAGTACTCAACACCATGCCATATGATTGATTGTATGCATTAGTAATTCTTTTGAGTGCTTCTTCGCTAAAGCCCAAATCTTCAAGTGAATACGAGCGAGCTTTTGAGGTTAGCAAGCGAGCCACGACTTTTTCACCTTCTGCCACCGGAATGATAGAAATACGTAAATCTAATCGATCATCATTCAGCATCATGGTCATTTTGCCATCCTGTGCAGCTAAATGTTGATCCGTTCTTAACCTTGAAAGTACTTTGATACGAGTTACTACTCGATCCAATAAATACTTCGGCAACGTAAAAATGTCATGCAACATGCCATCAATACGAAATCGAACAAGAAAATCATCTTCTCTGGGTTCAATGTGAATATCCGAAGCATTTTGCTCGTGAGCAACTTCAATTAATTGGTCAACTAATTTTTTTACCGGAGGATCATGCACTGTCGTGCGGATAACAAAGCTATCGTCATCGCGTAAAAATCTTTCAAAATATTTTTGGAAATTTACAGTGTAATTGGTGAGCGCTTGATCAATTGATTCTGAAGTTGTATACGCTAATTGAGCTGGCTTACCATTCTTCTTTGATAGGAGTTGAACAAACAAGCGGTTGGATTGCGGGTCATCAGTAGCTATCCACAAACCTTCTTTTGGGTCTTGGCGGTAACAAATTACCCGACGTCTTTTGGCTACTTCTGGCGGAATTTGCTCCAACGCAGCCTGATCAGTTTCTTTATTGAGTAAGTTTACAAAAGGAACTTGAAAATACTTTGCAAGAATGCCACCGAGTTCTTCTACTGTAAGTAATTTTTCTTCAACTACTACGCTGGATAGGTCTCGTTTATTACTTTTGGCTTCATCAACCCATTTCGTAAGATCCTCAGACTTAATCTTTCCCGATTGAATCAGAATTTGTTGTAGGGCGGCAGTGTCTAAACTCATGTGTGTGTTACTATCATAGCCAGTGTGACTCAAGGTCACAACTGGCTTTTATTACAAGTTGCTCCTCGATTGAATCTCACGTTCAACCTCATCTTTATCTTTTCCGTATTTCAACCGAGACAATTGTTTAATCATTTCGGCCTGCTTGGGATTCATCCTTGCTTTAACCTTATCCATATCTTTGGCCAAAGACATACTAAATGGTGGCACTGGCTCGTTACCAACGATTGTTTTCATATACACATGATATTTTTCAATATTCGTTAAGTCGATTTCATTAAATGTTGGCGCAAATTCATGCTGTAAAAAATTTGCATCCGGTACACCGACTCTGAAAGAGACCATAGTACCAACGTTTCCAAAAACTGCATTTTTTACATCTTCATCAATTTGCGCCACAAACTGATTGGCCACGATCAAATTAAGTCGATACTTACGAGCCTCAGACAAAATTACCGCAAAATCTTCTGTGGCATAGTTTTGAAACTCATCTACGTACAAATAAAAATCATTTCGTTTATCCATCGCCATATCCTGCCGACTCATAGCGGCAGTGAGAACTTTAGGCACTAAGATTAGTCCTAAAAATTTAGCATCTTCTTCACCTAAAATACCTTTTGATAAATTACACAAGATGATTTTATTTTGATCCATAGCCTCACGGAAATTAAAGGCGCTGGTTGGTTGGCCAATAATGTTACGCATGGTTTTATTCGTAACGAAGCGACCGAATTTGGAAACAATGTAATCCAAAACCTCAGATTTGTGAAAATCAGAAGTTTGGGCGATCTGATCTGTCCAATATCGACGAACCACTGGATCTTTCACAATTGGCAATAGTTCTTGAACATATTTTTGATCTGTCAGCGCTCGAACCAGTTCTATAAATGTTGAACCAGGTTTATACATGATGGTTAACATGGCGTTACGGATAGCATGTTCAAAACGGGGACCAATAATTCCAGTGCGATGTGGATCGTACAATTTGTACATCAAGCCAATAATTGAACCAACCACAAAATGTCGCTGCTCCTCGCTATCCGCCTCCATCATGTTCATACCCATTGGTCTGTCTAGATCTGATGGATTAAAATAGATGACATCATCAGCTCTTTCTGGCGGCATCAGTTGCAAAATATCTTCCACAAACTCACCATGTGGGTCTATCGCGCACACCCCTTTGCCCTGCTCTATATCTTGCAGAATCATTTCTTTCAAGAATTCAGACTTCCCCGTACCGGTTTTTCCCACGATATACATGTGACGTCGACGATCTTCGTGGCCAATATGAACTTTTCGTACATCGCCTCGGTAATGAGAAGCACCTAAATATAGACCGGTGTTTGGTATTGAATTTGGGGCGGGCGCATTCTTGGCATTGAGCCATTTAATATGGTGGGTTTCAACCGTTTTGTTTGGTAGGTGAAACACTGTTGCAATTTCTTCAGTGTTAAGGATGATCGTATTGCGTTTGAACAACGGTAAATATCGATAGATAAAATCGATCATAAATAAATGTTTCAAAAACACTCTGCCTCGCTTAAAA
>CAYNWG010000011.1:0-24376 GCA_964400865.1 uncultured Pseudomonadales bacterium | reverse complement strand
CGACTGAACAAATTAAACTATTTTCATAGGGCAATCCGTTTTAGTAATTATATATCTTTACTGCTATATTGTGTTATAATATGTGTTAGTTATATATTTTTATAGGTTTAATATATGAAATTTACCGTTGAACAATTTACAAAACCCAATATTCCAGAACTCACTATTCCAGAAAAAGCAAGGACGCTCTTGTTACCTAAAATTGAAGCAAAATTTGAAGCTACCGCAGAACCAATTGGAAACTTTTTACAAGATGGCGTAGTTTCTAGAAATGCTTGGGTTGGATTCAATCAATTAGCAAATGATGGCGTGCGTTACTTATATATTAATGTCAAACATTGGCCAATAGAATACGTGAGCCAACTCATTGAGGCACTTAACGGAGGTTTACCAACTACCGATGCTAGAGTTGCAATCCTAGAAAAATTACGACCTCTGTTACCTCGTGAAGCATCTTCAATCATTGTAGATATTTTTCCCTCCGTTGCACGACCTAGAGTAAGCAAATCAGTTGAATTACCAAGATCTTTCTTATCAATCCGAACAAATTTTGAGCAAAAATTTTCACGTCTCGCCTAGCGAATTCAGTTTGTCAATCAAATAATTCTCGAAACTTGGATTTCCGAAGGTGGTACAACCGAATTCCAAGGAAGAAAACTTTTCCAGCTAGAGGAAGGCGAACTAAAAGATGCAGAGACTGCAGAAAAAATTCTCATAGCTCAACTCGAAGAATTAGTTGAGCAATTCGTTAGAGAAGGATTTGGAAAAACTGATGATGAAACTTTAGATCAAATTTTCAATGCTCAATTTGACCTAGCATCTGATTCAGGAAAAATAATCCAAAGCGTTGGACTCAAAGTGATGAGGAAATTTTATTTAACTTTACGTACACTCCAAGCAGACAAGCAGCGCAATTAATTACTTATGGTAATTTAAGTAAACTTGCCTATACCACCTTTGGTCGTCTTTCGAGATTATCCTTATTAATAATCTTGTCTAAAATTTCCCACCTTCGCTTCTTTTCTTTGTGTGGAATATCGTCTGGATAAATCCGCCAACTAGCCGTACCTGGGCGAGGGGAGTACATGGCTACAAAACCTACGTGCCAATCCATTTGCTTGGCTAAGTCAACGGTTTCTTGAAATTCTGCTTCTGTTTCACTAGCAAAACCAACAACAATATCTGTGCCAATCACAATTTTGGGGTCAGCGGCACGCAGTTTTTTTACCACCTCAATATAGCTTTCTCTGGTGTAGCCACGATTCATTCGGTACAGCACTGCGTTGCTACCAGATTGCACCGGCAAATGCACATACCGATCTATCTTCTTGTTTTTACCTATTTCTTCAATTAATTCATCGTGAAAATCCCAAGGATTGCTGGTCATAAATCGAATAGTTTTGATTTGGTCAAACGCTGAAATTGCCCGGATAAGCTTCACAAAGGGAGGCGTTTCTTTTGGCTTGAGATATTGCGATTGATTATCTGGCAAATCTTCTCTGTTAAAATTTTCCTTTTCCATCATGAGTTTACGAAAGCCAATACCCACCTTTTCCAGTCCCCAAGAATTTACATTCATGCCGAGCAAAGTAATTTCTTCATAACCTTGACTTACCAGACGTTCTACCTCCTCCATAATGCTTTCGAGTGATCTCGACTTTTCTCTACCCCTGGAGTAGGGGACAATACAATAGGTACAAAACGAGTTGCATCCTGTTGAAATGGGAATCCAAGCGTACTTACTATCTTTGCGAACTGCTGGTTGATTAAAGCCCACTTCGTTGATCGGTAATATTTCATCGATAATTGGCATCATGGCATACAACTTTTCATTGCCATGATGCACCATGCAGCCCGTTAAAATAATTTTTGGTCGTTTTTTGCCATGCTCACTAAAATAGACTCCCACTGTATGTAAAAAACCTCTGGCTCGATCTTCCGCTGATTGACGCACGGCGCAAGTGTTCACCACTAACTCGTCGCAGGTTTGCCAATCCATTGCTTCTGTATAGCCACGAGCCTGATAATCGCCGGCAATCCGCTCGCTATCCGACTTGTTGGACTGGCAACCAAAAGTATGAATAAAATATGTTGGCATGAAAGGATAGTGTAACATCCTTGTCACACTGTGTTTTGTCGCCAAACGAACACCCAGGAGTAAATTTCCAACGCGCCAACTAATAGTAAAGCTACAGCCAACGACTCTTTTTGCAATGCAACGTGAATAAATATGAGCCACAGAGCCAAATATGTCAGTCGTTGCAAAGTTTTCCACTTTCTGCCTAAGAGTTTTTTAGAAAAATCGTTTGAGGTAAGCCAGACTGGCAACAATAACCACCAAGCTATCAGCGCAATTTGTTCAAATAAGCGAAAGGGAGGTGGAAATACAACTTTGCCAGTTGAGAGCAACTGGATCGCAATATAGGGCAGAGTACTTGAGAAACTCATGTGCACGAACGCGGTAATAAACATCAAAATCCCCAAGTGACGACGAAAGGGGGTAATGAGCGTGGCAATTGGCAAGGATATTTTTGGAACCATTTTTAAACGCATAATGATGCCAGGAAGCAACGTGAGAGAAAAGAGAAGTAGCGAGGCAGTACCCAGCTTCCCACCAATCTCGAGGACAACAAATACCTGTTGAGGATTGTTTAGCGCGGTAAATAAAGCCAAAAACCAAATCAATAACAGTACTATTTCGAGAGCAAACAACGCAGTATTAACCTGCCGTTGTCGAGGAATCAATTGTTTTTGTAAAAAAGTTAAAATATCGCTAATAGTTTTTTGCATACACAAAATAATTAAAGAGCCTTGAGTTCAAACTCGGTTCCGCCAGCAGGATAGTCAAAACGAACTGCAGCGGTTTTTTCACTCATGTGGTGCACTCGCAAGAAAAGCTCAACAAATGGGTTGTCGTACCCACTAGAACCAGCATTGACTGCCAAAACTCCCCGATCAACTGTAAAACCTCCGGTAGCGACAACCCCAAGCATACTCACGCCATTGCAAATAACTTGCACGCTCTGACCGACACTAAAACCCAACCTATCTAGATCTGACTTACGCATTGTTGTTTTAATATTGCCAAATCCGTCGGTCCAAGCAATTAAATTGGCTGGAATTTCTGGAATATCTCTTACTGATAATTCTTTAGTCAAAATTGAACGATCACCATTTATTAAGCGAGCTACTCGCTCTGGAAAGAAATCTCTAGAGCGGAATTGAGAACCTTTGTCTGGACAATCGATTTCGCGAAACTCCACTATCTCTGATTTTACAAATCCAAACGCAAATTCACTCCACACATTGATAATTTCCACACCATTTTTCAGTCTCGCGTACTTGATGCCATGATCAATATTTGATTTAACGGCTTTAGCAGTATCTCTCCGTGGCGCGGCATTGCCATAGATCACCATCTTGCCCTGGTTTGGTGCAAAAACATACTGAGCTGTCACAAAGCCGACTGCCATCGTATCAAGCGATGGCACTTCTGTGGGATGTATCCGCACACTGTGGGGATTTTCCAAATGGAACTGGAGTCTATTGGTGATTTCACCAAACTCCATTCCTCCTGCTTTGTAGTCGCAGATTACATGAAGAAGAGTGGGAGTATTTTCTTTCATATTGTAATGTTTTTCTTGATATAAACTAGTGGATGTCCTAACATTTACTGGAGAAAGTATATCAAAATTCTGTTTATATTCATTCTCAAAATCAAACCGACGCCAACGAACTGATCATGTATTAAGATTTGTGTTAATATATTGATTGTTATCAACAATAAAACATACTATGCGAAAAGACTTTGAACCTATCACAAATAGAGTAGAACCTGCAGACATGGTAGAGCTTCCCCATTATCCATTTAGAGAAGACTCGCCATCACCATATATAGCCTTTACTACTACTGAGGTTGTTGATGAACTCTTTGGAATGAAAGCACTAGTTTATGAAATCTTACAAATAGCTCGCATGCCCTACGGCAAAGATGCTCATATGACTGCTGGAGAAATTAATCACTTTATAGCAAAAATAAGGGCTAAAGAATGGGGGCGCTATAACCCAGATTTATCGAGTGCCTTTCAGGATGATTCCTTCATAAAACAAGTCCTGGATATTTTTCTTACAAGAGTGGCTTTAGTAGCTAACCAGCAATTAGGCGAGCAGTGGACAATAACGCCACTTTTTAATGGCAATATCTGTGAATTTTTTATAAAAAAAATAGAATAATTTTATCTTTTTCGTTCTCTGCGAAGACTAGAAGTGAGCAGATCATTCGCGCGCATCAATTATCATGCCCGAACGTTTTTTTTGAGGCGCGGGCGGGATTTGAACCCGCGAATCGAAGGTTTTGCAGACCTCGCCATTGGACCACTCTGGTACCGCGCCAATTTGCAAGTTGATTATAACCGAAAGTAAAAATCGGTATAGCGTATAATAGCCAACTTATGCCAAAAACAAAAACAGAAACAGCAAATAGCTCTGCACAACCACCCCTAATCGTAGCAAATACGATTTTGACCATTTCTTTCCCCTGGAAGCAAGTAGAGCCAGAATATCAAAAAGCACTCAACAAAATGGCAAAACAGCTCGCAATGCCAGGTTTTCGTAAAGGCATGGTTCCCCCTCACATTGCAGAGGAGCAACTCAAGCCAGAAGCCTTGGTAGAAGCGGTGTTACAACGCTTGCTGCCAAAAGCCTATCAAGACGCATTACAAAAAGAACAAAAGCACCCTATTTCTGATCCAGAATTTGATCCTAAGTCAGTATCCAAAGGCTCCGAGTGGTTAATCGAGGTTCACCTGGCAGAAAAACCAGTAGTAGACGTTGCCAACTATGTCAAAATCGCCAAGGAAGCGAAAAAAGCTGCATTGGTGCATCTCAAGCAAGAAGCCAAGGAAAAGGAGCGCTCCAAACCTGAAAAGGTTGCCACTAAAGCCAAAACTGATGAGTTGCATGAAAAGCAACACCAAGATGATCACATCTTGCAACACATTTTTCAAGACTTAGTCAAAACCTGCAAACCTCAGCTACCCGAATTATTGGTTAAACAACAAACTCGCAGAGAATTGGAGCGATTGGTCCAAGAATTGCAATCGATGAAACTTACTCTTGACGATTTTCTCAGTAGAAACAATCAAACATTCGAACAATTATCTGGAAACATTGCCGCTCGCGCAGTAGGCCAATTACAGCTCGAGTTTATTTTACAAGCAATTTCTAAACAAGTTGAAATAACTGTAACCGAAATAGAAATTGAAGAGGTAATTGCCAAGATTGGCGATGAAAAAGTTAGAAAAGAAAAACAGACAGAAGCACACTATCGAGAAGCAATCAAAGAACATGTTTCGCGAAAGAAATTGTTTGACCACTTACTTTCTATCACATAAGCTCTGCTTGATTCTGCAATGCGAGTCGCTATAATCTGCGTTAGTCGAGAGTGATTCTTGACTTTAAACCATAAAAGCCTATAATTAATGGGTATAAAGTAAACATAAACTATGCAATCTCAGACAAACAGAGGAACTACCACTGGGAAAAATTCTTCTGTGGCTTCACAAAATCCATTTGCAAGAGCTTTGGCTGAGGCTGAAAAACTTGCTTCTCAAAATGGTAATCAAGCTAGTACCACTAATGAGCCTGGTTTTCCTGGGCTAGATGGTCCTGGTGGTTTTAATCAATTTGGCGGACAAAAGTTTGATCAAGCTAGCCTACTTCAAGAACAACAAGAAAAGGCTAAAAAAGAACGGATGCGCCGTCAACTGCACGAGCAAATTAATCCAGTTGACTCAACGAAACTATTTGATGCTCGCCAAAAACAAGTAAAGGAAGAAATTGACAAACTCAGATATGAGCTCAAAGCACTTTCTCAAGAAGTTAGCGCCTTCAACAAAGAAATTGAACTTACTTTAATGACCGAGGTCGGCTTGCATCCAGGTATGGAAGGCAAGTATTACATCAACTTTTTTCAACAATTGCGCGCTTTTATTATGTTGCTCAGACAAAAAATTAGAAGCGCGCGCACTTGGGCAAATACTGCAGGCCAAAAAAAGAAGAAGAAAATGGTTGGCGCTGGCATCGTCATTGACGGTTCAAGTCACGAACAAACCAAGAGTGTCTACGATATGATGCACCACGAACGGAGTAATGCATATGGAGGCTAATCAAGAGACAAGAGAAGCTGGTTTTTCATACCAAATGAGAATGTTGGATATTTTTCGGCATCTTTGTTTAGCCAACCAAGCCATTGTTAGAACAAATCTTCAGACTATTCTTAATGACTCAGATTGGGACGCTTTTCAAACTTATGCAATTGATGAATGGGGGATCACCGTTGGGCAATTATTAGAAATTTTTTCTCTTATGGATTTTAATATTTCAGGTCACAGTCAGCCCTACCAAGCCCTGGTTGTGCTTGCAACTTGGCTTAGTCTTCCAGAAGCTTCAGAAAATCTGGTATTTAGTATCAACTCAATACAACTCGCAGAAGCAATTGAAAAAGCAAAAACATTAAAAAGACAGTGAACTTGAGAGGAC
Source organism: uncultured Pseudomonadales bacterium (assembly GCA_964400865.1). Classification (GTDB taxonomy): domain Bacteria; phylum Patescibacteriota; class Microgenomatia; order UBA1400; family PJMF01; genus DAOQVB01. The sequence goes on along the minus strand of CAYNWG010000011.1, from coordinate 17,836 downwards.
TCGAACCTCTGACCTCCTCGATGTCAACGAGGCGCTCTAACCAACTGAGCTACAAGTTCATTTCAACTCCATTACAACAAGACGGGGCAGATTATAGCAAGCATTTCCCCTCTCCACAAGCGAGCCGAGAGTGATATAATGTCACACTTATGATGGACGTGGTCCGTTCATCTAGTACTATTAGTAATGACTAGCTAGACCTAAGGTTTCAAAACAGTGAGACATAAGCCAGGTAAACGATATCAAAGCCAAACCGTCTTTGTCGTTGCTAATAATCGAATCAGAACACCCCAAGTGCGGGTGATTGATGACCAAGGAAATATGCTTGGAGTCATGGATACTCATGACGCTATGAACCAAGCATACGCAGAAGAAAAAGATCTAGTAATGGTCAATGATCAACAGCAACCACCAATTGCTAAAATCATTGAACTCAACAAATACAAGTATCAGCTGCAACAAAAACAAGCAGCCAGTAGAAAGAAGGCAAAAGCTCAAGATACAAAGGAAGTTCGATTTAGTCCATTCATGAGTGATGGCGACTTCGAATCAAAATTAAAAAAAGTCAAAGATTTCCTTGAAGATGGCGACAAAGTTAAACTAACGTTATTCTTCAAAGGCAGACAAATTACGAAAAAATCATTCGGTGACCAAGTAATTGCCAGAGTCATCGAGGCCACGGCCGAAGAAGCAGTAGTCGAAATTATGCCAAAATTGATCGGTAAAAAAATCATCGCTCAATTAATGCCGAAGAAAAAGTAAGACGTATGAAAAAAAACAAATTAAAAACTCGTAAGGGTGTAGCGCATCGTTTCAAAATCACAGGTAGTGGCAAAGTTTTGAGACGCTCTCAAAACATGCGCCACCTGAGAAGGAAAAAAAGTAAAAAAACCATTCGAGCCTATCGTATTCCAATTGAAGTCAAAGGAAAGTGGGCAATTAAAATTAAAAAAATGTTAGGAATAGGGTAAACATATGCCACGAACAAAAACTGGTACCACTCGTCATCACCGTCATAAAAAAGTCTTAGAAAGCAATAAGGGTTTCCGTGGGGCGAATCGTCGGCTTTACAAACGTGCTCATGAAGCCCTACTGCACGCTGGCCAATACGCCTACATCGGCCGAAAACTGCGCAAGCGTGACTTCCGCAAGCTTTGGATTACCCGCTTGTCTGCGGCTATCAAAGAAGTAAGTGCCGAACTCAATTATTCTCGAGTAATTAATTTACTTAAAAAAGCTAATATTCAACTCAATCGCAAAATGCTTTCTGAAATTGCCATTCGGGATTTTGAAACATTTAAACGCATCATTACGCAGGCGAGGGGATAATCACAATCTAATCAAACAAGTAATTTAGAAATCACCCCGCCGCACATCTTACCGGCGGGGTTTTTGATGCTGTACAATGAAAAGCAAACTTATGACAACTGAGTTAACCAACTTCATTCGTCTGGTTCAAAACCTAACTGAAGAGTTAGAAAAAACTGACAATATCTCTGGACAAGCACTTTCTCAAGTGTATCTGGGTAAAAAAGGAAAATTTGCAACAATATCGAGTGAACTTACTAAGCTACCGATTGCGGATCGAGCAGAAGCAGGCCAAGCTCTCAACCGATTAAAAACAATAATTCAACAAAAAATAGAGCTTGCAAAAAGCGCTTCTTCCGAAGAGTGGGTTGATCTAAGTGCTCCTGGCATTCCACCCCAGATTGGCCATTTGCATCCAATTACTCAAGCAATTGAAGAAATTTCAAATATTTTTAGCCGAATTGGCTTTATCCGTGTGCGGTATCCAGAAGTTGATTGGGACTGGTACGTATTTGAAAGCCTCAATATGCCCCCTAATCATCCCGCACGCGATGAATGGGAAACTTTTTTTATCGATACACCAGACACTTCTCAACAAGTGCCATATAATCCCGAACAACCAAGACTGAGACATCCCAGCCTAATAGGTGGTAAACAGGTACTCACCACTCATACCTCAAACGGACAAGTGAGAGAAATGGAACGACTAAACAGCCAACCGCCAATTCGCATGATTAATATTGCCCGCTGCTATCGCAGACAACAAGATGCCACTCACACCCAAATGTTTCATCAATTTGAAGGTCTAGTGATCGATTCCAACATCACCATCCAACATTTAAAAGGCACACTGGAATATTTTGCCAAAGAATTTTATGGTCCCGACGTAAAAAGTCGTATTAGACCCTTTCATTTCCGTTTTACCGAACCTTCATTTGAAGTTGACTTTTCTTGTCATATTTGTAAAGGAACTGGCACAATTGCGGGAGAAAAATGCAAACTTTGTAAATCCGGCTGGCATGAGGTGGGAGGCGCGGGCATGGTCCACCCCAATGTACTAAGGGCAGGTGGAATTGATCCAGAAAAATACACCGGATTTGCTTTTGGATGGGGGGTGGAACGAACCTATACGCTCAAGCCAAATCTCAACATTGATGACATTAGGCTTTTGTATTCAGCCGACTTGCGGTTTCTAGAACAATTTTAATATGAACATTCTGATTCCTCATTCCTGGCTGCTCGATCACCTTGATACAGATGCAACTCCACAAGAAATTCAAGAATTGCTATCCCTTTCTGGACCTTCAGTTGAAAGAATTATAGAAAAAGAGGGTGAAGCCATCTATGACATAGAAATTACAACAAATCGGGTGGATTCACTTTCCATTAGAGGCATAGCAAGAGAGGCGGCGGTTATTTTGAGGCAGAGCAATAAGAGGGCGGAATTGCGTCCTTTGCAACTTCCGACCCCAAAACCCACCCAGACTCAATTACCAGTACCAAAAATTGTCAATGATCCATCTCTGAATGGTAGGGTAATCTGCATCATTCTGGCCAATGTACAACAAACAGCAACTCCCGATTGGATGGCTAAACGTCTCAACCTCATTGATTTGAATGTCCATAACAGCGCAATTGATATTACAAATTATGTGACACACGAGTTGGGTCACCCCTGTCACGCTTTTGATTACGACAAATTGATGGCTACAGGTGGTGAAATCAACATAGTTGAGGCTCAACCAAACGAATCTTTTATTACGCTTGATGGTTTAAGTTTTACCACCGTAGGAGGAGAGGTAGTCTTCAAAAACGGTAAAAATGAAATTATCGATCTGCCATCTATTAAAGGCACTGCCAACACCTCAATTGATTCAACTACAAAAAATGTGTTGTTACTAATGGAATCCATTAGAGCGGATAAGGTTCGTTTTGCCAGCATGACTCATGGTATCCGCACCATCGCGGCTCAGCTAATGGAAAAGTCCGTTGACCCCAATCTAGCGCAAGACGTGCTCTTCAAAGCTTGCCAACAATATCAGGAGTTGTGTTCTGCTCAAATAGCCAGTGAAATGTATGACGATTTTCCGGCGAAAGCCAACCAAACTACCATTCACTTCCCATTGATAGAGCTGACTAGATATCTTGGGATGTCTATACCAACGACGACAGTTACCACTATCCTCTCAGACCTAGGTTGCTTGGTTACGATTCAGTCTGACGCAGTCATTGAGGTGACCCCTCCCACCTATCGTCCAGATCTTTCTACAGCAGTAGATATTGTGGAAGAAGTTGCTCGGATTTACGGCTATCAAAATATTCCAAGCCAGTTAATGGCTTCCGCGCTACCTCTGAATCCACCACAAGATCAGCGCTTTGATTTAGAAGCAAAGCTGAAAACATTTCTGGCGCATCTTGGTTGGCAAGAAGTGTATACATACTCCATGGTAAGTGAGAATTTAGCACTTGCTTCTGGTAATTCGCTGGATGACCACGTGCGATTACTCAATCCTCTGAGTGATGATCACGTCTATTTACGCCGATCTCTAATTCCATCCTTGATCGATACACTCAACTCTAATCCGTTGCAACCTCAACTAGCTGTGTTTGAAATGGCGCACACATACCAACCGGTACCAAATCAACTACCCACTGAGGAACTCCATTTAGCTCTAGTCAGTCGACGGTCATACCGAGAAGTTAGGGGTATTGTTGAGTCACTATTGGCACAGATTTATCTTGATAAGAATAGTGTTAGTTTTAGTGCGCTAAATCAAGATTTAGTTCAAAATGAGCCAATTAGCACTCCAAGTGACACTCTGCTAATTGGCCAGATTGAGTTCAAGGGTACGAACCAAACTATATTGCTTGGTCAAGTCATCATCTTAAAGTCTAATGTCGTCGCAATCGATCTAGACATAGCATCACTTTTCTCGATAGCTCGCTCACATCCAATTTATCTCCCAATTGCTAAGACCAGCCCATTGGTAGAAGACCTAACGTTTACGTTCCCAAAACACACTCCGATTGGAGAGGTTATCAAACAGATGAGAGAGGAAATCGCAGAAATCTCAAACGTACAACTTACAAGCAGTTATCGCAACAACATCACTTTTACAATCAAGTATTTTGATCCTAAAATCAACATGTCAAACGACCGCGTTGAGCCTCTGCGCCAGCAACTGGTCACCGCCGTAGAAAAAAAATGGCAAGCAACTCTGGTTGGCACCATCTAACTGCAATGAAACCTCAGTGGGCAAACCTATTTGTGGTTCTTCTAATTTTTTTGCTTCCCACCAATTTATTTCTCACCTTTGGAAAAGACTCAGCTTACGTCACTGGCATGTTAAGCGATTATTTAATCGGGAAAATATATCTATCAGAAATGATACTATGGTGTTATATTGGATCATTATTACTTACTAAACGATCAGAGCTAGTACAATGGTTAAGTAATAAATCAAATCACGTCAACTTTAGAAGTATCAGCGTCTTTTTACTACTTCTAACTATATTCGGCTTACTACTGAGACAATTGTTGAGTGCTTACGCACTTGTTGGTTTATGGAATCTTTTTCAATGGCTCGAAGTAATACTCTTAGGAATTACATTAAGCTTTCATCTTTCGCTAAATCGGAAAAGATTCATCAGGTTACTGGTGATTGGTTTTTCAACCACAATTCTCTTTCAGTCAGTCATAGGCATTAGTCAATATCTGAATCAAACATCAGTCTATGGATATTCATTACTGGGTGAACCGAATTTCACCAATCAATTTTCGCTCGATCGATTTACCACTTCCAAAGGTGAAAACCTCATTTTGCCATATGGTACAACGGCTCATCCCAATTTACTGGGAGGTTATCTGGCAGTCTATGGAGTGTTACTAATTGGATTTAGTAATCGATTTAACAACCGAATCAACCAAGTTTTATTAAGCTTAGTAAGTTTATTAGCTTTCGTTCTAGTAGTTATGACGCATTCACTGACCGCGATCGGTACATTTTTATGTGGGGGACTTATTCTTTTCTTCCTAAAAGATCGGCGGGTCACTACTCTGGTAGATAAAAAAAATCATTTTCCATTTTTAGCGACTAGTTTGCTCGCCTTTAGCACAATTTTAATTCCTCTGATACTCCGTTTATTGAATACTTTTTTTTCCAACTCCGCATCTATCTCTAGAAGAACCTGGTTGCAAGAAGCAGCGGAACAACTGATCCTCCACAACTTCCTAATTGGAACTGGACTCAGTCAGTTTGTGACAAAATTGACCTTTTTTACTGAAAATCACGAAGTCTGGAGGTTTTTACAACCGGTTCATTCGGTCCCGTGGTTATTCATGAGCGAACTAGGTTTAGTAGGTATTTTGACTTTGTTTCTACTCTGGAAAATGACAAATGTGCCAACCAAAAAGTGCCTAGTACTAACAGGCCTCCTTTTATTAGCACCAATTTGTTTTGACCACTACTTATTTAGTCTTCAACCAGGAAGGTGGATGTGGGCGTTGGTTACAGTTAGTTGGTTGCTTTTAACAAAATCGATTACGTCTCTTCAATCGGAGTCAGCGAAGGAACCACGGAGGGAACCACCGGTGTCGTAGGAATTATGGGAGTAGCAGTTGGGACCAGCGCTGTGGTTGGGGTTGGAGTAGGGGAAGGTACTTGCCAATCTTCTCCACCAGTGCCGATCTTCTTCTTTTCACTTTCCTTAGTTTTCCCATCTCTAGCATAAGCTTTAACCCAAACTGTGTATCTGCCCTTTTTTAGCTTAATAGTGCCTCGATACTCTCGATTTTCAACGGTTTCAATCACCTTGTCATCAGCAATAATTTCTATTTTTTCTATGCCCGCCCCAGAGTCAGCTTTAACAACAAATTCGATATTCTCCGAATCATATTTCTTTTCATTTTCTGGACGTTCCATCACTGCAGAAACATCTGATTGATCACCACAATAGTCAGTTGGTGGTTTATAAAAATCGCTTGGCTGAGGTGCTACCCAGGCATCAATAGCTTGCTGCCAACGGTTGATACCATCCTGGCTGTATGGATCGGCTTCAGCCAAGCGAACAAATTCTCTTTCATCAAAGTCGCCAGAAACCGCCTGGGCATCGGTGGCTAACTTAGCTTGTCCTTTACAGAGTTTTAACTTGAGATGAATTGGGTCAGGCGAACTCGGCAGAAGACCTTTGATGACGATTTCTGTCTTAGCAGGAAAATCGTCATGTGATGGATATCCTGATACTGCATCTACAGAAACTTGCTCAACACCAGCGGGTACCTCCCAAGCTGGTGCTGAAAAACCATTTTTCAGCGCATACTGTATTATTCGTTGCCAGATTGGAGTAGCGCCAGAAATACCAGATGCCACTGTTTTCATGGCGCTGTTATCGTTATTGCCTACCCAAGCACTAATGATCACTTCACGACTCCATCCAATAGCCCAGTTATCTCTTTGATCATTAGTGGTACCAGTTTTTACCGCAATGTTGGGACTAACATTTAGCTTTGAATTGGCGCCAAATGCCATAGCTCTCGCTGAATCATCAGACAGAATGTGATTTATCAAATATGCTTCTTCTGGAGACATTACTACTTCACCCGTTACCGCTCGATGCTCATATAACACCACTCCATTTTTATCCACCACCTTTAAAATAGACACAGGATCAACTCTGTTTCCTCCATTCGCAAATGAACTAAAAGAAGAAGTTGAATCAATTAAATGAACTTCTCCACCTCCAAGAGCAACTGAAAGACCCAATCGCTGAAGGTTTTCCTGTGTGGGTTCTAGTGTAACAAAACCCATGGCGTAGGCTTGAGTCAAAAAGGTTTCCAAACCGACTTTGGCTAAACCCTTCACAGCAGGAACGTTAAGTGAGCTACCAAGGCTGTTTCGTAAACTCACTGGACCCCTAAATTTCCCATCATAATTCTTTGGCTGATATGGTTTTTCATTTTCATTTCGTTGAAAAGTTGTTTCAACATCAATCATCATCGATGCGGGTGTATAGCCCAACCGCAGTAGGGTTAAGTACACAACAGGCTTAATTGAACTTCCTGGCTGGCGCAGCCCATCAACCGCCACATTAAATTGTCCATCAATTTCTTCATCATTAAAGTTGCGACTCCCAACCATAGCCAGAATTTCACCCGTGTTTGGATTCATCACCATGACTGATCCGTTTGTAATATTCAAATTCTTCACTTTTTCAATTTCCTCACTCACAATCGTTTGGGCTTCATTCTGTAGGTCTAGATTCAGACTGGTGGTTACCTGTAATCCACCACTTTGAACAAGTTCGGGACCATACATCTCTTCTAGTTGACTGAGTGTGTAAAAAACGAAATGGGGAGCCACCATACTACTGCGTTTGCTTTCAAAGGTGATTGTTTCTAACTGAGACAGTGCATCTTCATACGCCAACGCAGTTATATAATTGTCTTCACTCATTCTTCTGAGCACTCCTTTTGCGCGTTCTTTCCACAGTGGTTCACCATCGTCATTCGTTTTACCGGCTAGGGGAGAGTAGGCAGTAGGTCTCTGGGGCAAACCAGCTAAAATGGCGGACTCAACCATACTAAGTTCTTGTACTGGCTTGCCAAAATAATATTCAGATGCCGCTCCAACACCATAGGCAGTTCCTCCATAGGGAACTTCATTGAGATACATCTCTAGAATTTGATCTTTGGAAAAACGCTGCTCCACTAATAATGACAACACAACTTGCTTAATTTTCCGTGGTAGGGTTCGTTCATCACTCAGCAATGCCTTTTTCACCAACTGTTGGGTAAGTGTGGATCCTCCCACAATTCGACGCTCGGTAATTAAATAGTATGGCATTCTTATGAATACAAACAGATCGATTCCTTGATGTTGATAAAATTCCTTATCTTCAATCGCAATCGATGCGTCACGAAGAGTTTGAGGGATGGCAGATAGCGGAACAAAGGTTCGGTTTTCATCCGAATAGACGTCGTCGAGCAGTTTGCCATTCCGATCAAAAATTTTTGTGCTGAACCCAGATCTTTGTATAACTTCACCAGATTTTGGTAAATCCTTGGCGTAAAAAGCTAACATGCCAAGAAAAACCACAGTGCCTACTATCACAAAAACAAGTGAAAATAACGCTGTGTAACGGAAAATCTTCATCCAAACTAATTGACGCTTCATTTGTGATACCCGCATAAGACTCCTGCGTGACCGAGCTCCCAAACCAAGTTTATGTTTTATGGCATGCCACCAACGAAGCAAGATTTGTTTGTATTTTTCTAGAAACATTGCTCTATTGTATAGCATTCATGCTACAATTATTCAATGTCTACTCGAGAACTCATAACCGATCACAACCGCATAATCGAAGTACTAACTCGAGGTGTTGAACAAGTTTTACCCTCACTAGATTCGCTCGTAAAAATTATGACCGAAAAGCGAATTCGATTGTATCTTGGGATTGATCCTACTGGCAGCGAGTTGACACTCGGTCATAGTGTAGTGCTGCGAAAATTGCAGCAATTTGCGGACTTAGGTCATGAGGTAATTTTGCTCGTGGGTAACGGCACCGTCAGGATTGGTGATCCAACCGGCAGAGATTCTACTCGACCTGAGCTCGCAGACGAACAAATTATGGCCAACTTTGCTGAATGGCAACAACAGGCAAGTAAAGTACTCAATTTTGACACAATCGAAATACGAAAAAATGGCGATTGGTTGGATAAGTTAGATTATGTTGAGATTATCAAATTATTAGCTCATACAACTGTCCAACAATTATTAGAACGTGACATGTTCCAAAAACGGCTTGAGGTAGGTTTGCCAATCTTCGGACATGAAATAATCTATCCGTTGATTCAGGGCTATGACAGCGTGGTAATGGATGTAGATTTGGAGATAGGGGGTTCTGACCAACTCTTCAATATGATGATGGGTAGAACACTACAAAAAACATATCACGAAAAAGATAAATGGGTACTCACAACACCAATTATCAACGGGACCGATGGCAGAAAGATGAGTAAGTCATTTAACAACTACATTGCTCTTACTGAGCCAGCAGAAAGTATGTATGGTAAAACCATGAGCATCCTTGATGAACAAATTGTGCCATATTTGACTGTTCTCACTAATACTCCCCAACCTGAAATTGATCAAGTTGAGCAAAAAATTCAATCGGGTGAAAACCCCATGCAGTTCAAAAAACAACTAGCTCTAGCCATTACTGAGCTTTATCACGGAAAGGAAGCCGCACTTCATGCACAAGATTATTTTGAACGAGTCGTTCAGCAACAAGCCGCGCCAGAGGAAATTCCAATTATTCAGATTAAAAACCAAGCCCTAACATTGCTCGACCTAGTTGGCGCTTGTTGTCCCCAGTTAAGTCGGAGTGATCGCCGAAGACTCATTGAGCAAGGCGGAGTGAAACTCAACGATCAAAAACTGACTGAACCACTCACTACAGCAAACTATGAAAGTGGTGATATTTTAAAGATCGGCAAACGTGGGTATTTTAAATTACAATAGAAAGAACTATGACAAAAAAGAAGCGAGAGAAACTGATCCAAATTTTTGCAATCATTGCGATCATAGCCATGGTAGCTAGTTTAGTCGGTGGTAGTTTTCTGACAATGCTTTGAGCAACTTCATGATAGGATTGTGGTGTGTATACCCTCGACACTAATCTGAAGGTTGTGCGCGGCATTGGCGCTGCGCTGCAGCAGCGCCTTAGCCTCCGAAATCTTTACACCGTCAAAGATTTATTGCTGCAACTACCACTGAGGTATGAAGATCGACGCCAAATACTCACAATTGCCGATGTCTTTCAACATGGAGCCGAAATTCTGAAACCGATTACTGTTATTGCTCAGGTTAAAAACACTTCGCAACAATGGCGAGGTAGGAAAAGTATTCAGCGTGCAACACTAGTTGATCAAACCGGTCAGATAAAAGTCACGTGGTTTAATTGTCCATTTATTATTCAAACACTAAAGAGTGAGGGCCAATTTTACTTTAGTGGTCTGTGGAATGAAAAATATCAAACACTTCAGCAACCAGTTGTTGAGCGTGTATCAAAGCAAACTGCAATTCACACAGCTAGATTAGTTCCATTGTATTCATCAGTCATAGGTGTGTCGTCAGGTTGGATGCGTAGAATTTTTACCACCTTGTTTGATCATTTGGAAGTTAAAGATTCACTCGTGCAAAAGGCGCAAACAGAGGTCTCGCTACTTGATGCATTACGCCAATTACATTTTCCTGAAGAACAAGAAAACGTCATTGCTGCTAGACAAAGAATCGCACTCGAAGAATTATTGAGTTTAATGCAACAAGCAGATCGGCAAAAAAAACAGTGGTCAAAAATCAAAGCTATCAAGATTCTTGAGCGAATACCAGATACTCAACAACTTCAATCACTAGTGAATCAATTACCATTCCAGCTTACGAATGGTCAACAGCAATCATTACAAGACATTTTAGCTGATTTATCGAGATCAATGCCGATGAATCGTTTGCTACAAGGAGATGTGGGATCGGGAAAAACAGTGATTGCTCTTTTGGCAGCTCAGCTGTGTGTTGCCCAAGGAAATAATGTCTGCTTGTTGGCTCCCACAAGAATTTTAGCCCAACAACATTTGTCCACCACACAAACATTATTCCCCAATCTGCCTTACGAACTAATACTTGGAGGTGCAAAATCAAAAAAAACAAATGAGGCCCCAGCTGCCAAACTTTTCATTGGTACTCACGCTTTAGTCAGTCGAATTAGTGAATTACAACCTTCACTCATTATATATGATGAACAACAGAGATTTGGCGTAGTTCAAAGAAGTAACCAAACCGAATTGAAACTCAAACTAAACAAAACAACTCCGCACGTGCTCACCATGACCGCCACTCCTATTCCACGCAGTCTCATGTTGACGGTTTTTTCCCATTTATCACTATCCGTGATTGGGGAAATGCCCAAGGAGAGAAAGCCCACCATTACTTGGTATATTCCAGAAACAAAACGCCAGGGTGCTTACCACTGGCTGGCTGAGTCAATCAAAGAACCAAATACATTAGCCATGGTGGTGTGCCCATTCATTGATCCTTCAGAAACAGAATCGCTCGAAAACGTGGCAGCGGCCAAAGATATGTATGAAAAAATAGTTGCCCAACTTCCCAGTGATACGAGAGTGGCATTGCTCCATGGTAAACAAGGTAAGGATGATCAGAAGACCATAATCGATGCAGCTTTTGCCGGGAAAATTGATGTGATAGTCAGTACACCTATTGTAGAAGTTGGCGTAGATTTACCCCAAGCCTCAATAATGATTATTGAAGCGGCTGAGCGATTTGGTCTCGCCAGCCTGCACCAGTTGAGGGGAAGAGTGGGGAGGAGAGGCCAACAGGGATATTGCTTAGTTTTTTCTGGTTCATCAGATTCTAAAGCCAAAGAACGCTTAAAAGTCTTCGCCAAAACGCTTAATGGCCAAAAAATTGCCGAGCTAGATTTAGCCAACCGCGGCGCAGGTAATTTATTTGGCGTGGAACAACACGGGTTTGATCAATTGCGGTTTGCCAGCTGGGCAGATATGCAACTCATCACTCAAGCTCAAAAAATCTATAAAAAACTCCCCAAAGACTGGCAAACTGAACTATTTCCAACAAAAATATTACACTCGATAGCTGCTAACTAACTCAGAGTGTTTTTACCGTCAGTTTTCAACCCCTTGCGCATACTTGACAAGGCAGGTACAATCAACAGCTTATGGGAGCATTACCTAAGAACAAAATCACCAGAGCCGAACGAGGCAAGCGACGCAGAGGCAACACTCCAAAGTTAGTTAAGGATATCCATTCATCCAAAACACCTTTGCACAAACGAGGCTTATTGGCGAGTATAGTTCGACAATCAAATTTTACAAAATCCTAACTGCATGTCAGAACACCAAGGTAATCGCCGAGTTCAATTGTTACAGCGATTGTTTGCATTTACCTTCACTCCTGCACAGCTCGAACGTGGATTATTAGAGTTTGAAGAATCAAGCTATTTTGGGTTACTACTCAGAAAAATCGAACAGCTCGACCAACTCATCGCAGCTTCAGCGACCGAACGACCGCTGAGTGAGGTTAATAAAGTTGATCTTGCAATATTGCGACTCCTTGTTTTTGAGTCACAACAAAAACAAACACCACCAAAAGTGCTCATCAATGAGGGTGTGGAAATGGCCAAACAGTTTGGGTCAGAAAGTTCGTCCAAATTTGTTAATGGTGTTCTTGGGAAACTATTAGTAGTAGAATCTGAAACATAGACATGTCAAATACGTACCACACACCACAACTTGCTGAAACAATCACCACATTAATTGCTCAACATATTGGCAGCGAACCAAACTCCATTGAGCTATTGGCTGATTTAGAAGAAGACCTTGGCTTGCTTGATCAAGACATAAGTCAAATACTCGTTCTTATTAACCGACAATACGAAGAATTGCACTTAACTTTGGGGGAACTTGAAACAAATGAGGTTCACACCGTTGGAGATTTAATGCAATTGATAGACGATGAACTAGCCTTCGCCTAACTATTATCTATGCTACCGGTTTTCCAAAATTCTCATCACCTTACGACCGCCCTCACGCATCGAAGCGCTCTCAACGAAAAGGGTAGTGCCAAGAAAAATCAATCATATGAAAGATTTGAGTATCTAGGCGATGCCGTACTTGAATTGGCGGTGAGCGAATTTGTCTTTCATCAATTTCCCAAAGAACCAGAGGGAGTACTTACAAGTTACCGAAGTGCGCTGGTAAAAACAGAAACCTTGGCAAAAATCTCGATTAGGCTCGGATTGGGTGAAAAACTGTTTATGAGTCGCGGCGAGGTCCAAACTGGAGGTCGAGATAATAAAGGCATACTAGCTGATGTTTTTGAAGCAGTGGTGGGAGCCTTGTATTTAGACCAAGGATTTCCCGCCGTTGTCGCTTTTCTGGAAAAAGTACTCTTTCCAGAATTCCAAACAATCATGCAAACAAAAAGTTACCAAGATGCAAAAAGTGTCCTACAGGAAAAAGTCCAATCACTTGGTTTTTCCGCCCCAACATACCGATTAATTGAAGCCGTGGGACCAGATCACTCAAAGCAATTTACCATTGAGGTGCTCATTAATGGCATTTCTGCTGCTACTGGCGTGGGTCAAAGCAAGCAGCAAGCACAGCAACAAGCTGCCCAAACTGCGCTTGAGCAGTTTAACCAAGACTTGTATAATCCGACCTCTAGTTAAATCAAAAGGAAACTGTATGTTAAAAATAAAACTCGCTCGATTTGGAAAAAAGGGACAACCACATTATCGTATAGTGGTCAACGAAGCCAAAAGCAAGCGCGATGGAGAATATGTAGCAAAACTTGGTGAATATGCCCCAACTTTCAGTCCAAAAATTTTAAGACTTGATCTCACCGCATACGCCGAATGGTTAGCCAAGGGCGCACAACCAACTGAAACCGTAGCCAATCTCGCTAAGCGAGCTGCTAGTAAAAATCCTTTTCCAGCCAAAAAAGCCAGAGTTTCAAAAAAAGCTCAAGCAAAAAAACTTGAAAAAGTTAGTGAAAAGATTGTCGAATCGACACCCACAGTGACTCCAAGTGAAGTTCAACCAGAGGTTCAGTCAGAAGCTCAACCAGAAATTCAACCTGAGTCCCAACCAGAAGTAACATCAGAAACCGTACAACCAGAATCAGAAACTAAGGAATAAATATGAAGAATTTAATCGAATTCATCTTAATTCACCTGGTAGATCACCCCGAAGATGTGGTAATCGATGAAACTAAAGGCGAACAAGAAACAACATATCTTATCCACGTTCATGCCGAAGATGTTGGAAGAGTAATTGGCAAGGGTGGTAGTGTCATTCAATCTATCCGCCAAATAGCCAGAGTAAGAGCCACAAAAGAGGGTGAGCGCGTGAGAATCGATGTGTTCACTGAAGATAAACCAGAATAGCTTATAGACCCTCAATAGTTTTTACACCGAAGATATCTTCAGAACCGCCACCCGTTATTTCTCTTTGTTCTGGCAATGGGATTGTCATGAATTCAGCCAGTTTAGCTAGCACAACAGTATTTTCTTGACTCAACTGTGGCAATGAGGCAGAAATAGCTTGTTTCACGCTTGGATTGTAGAAAAATGTCTTGGTTTCGATGGAGACTTGGATTACCTCTGGCTCATCAGGATTTTCTTCAATTATATCGGTAGAACGAGTACCAGAAATTTCAAATGAGGTAATAGTAGTAAATGGCGCAACTTTTTCCAACAAATCCATGAACTGACTAACTTTTTCAAACGTACCTTTAACAGTAAATTTTAATGGCATACTTTCAGCAACTACTTTTTTGTTTGTACCAAGTTTGCCACTGCCAGTTGCCAAAAGCCCAGGATTAGTTTGTAAATCGTACAACTCAATTTCTGAGGCGCGCTTCACTTGATCCAAACTTGTTAAGACTTCTAAAAGCGGCTTGTTATTTGGTAAAGCTAGCTGCACAAGGTCATTATTAGCAAAATATTCAGTTTGAATAAGATCTTGGCTTAATTGAGTGGCTTTCGCTTTCAAGAGAGCTACCTGTTTATTTTTTGCTGACACCTTATCTTTCGTTGAAAAAATATGCCTTACCTGAGGATAAACCACAACTACCAAAAGTAATAGTGAGACAACAAAAATTAGTATGGAAGCACTAAACAGATTTCTGCGTTTTACTTGATTGAGTAGTGAGTTTGGTGTTTGCGCTGCCATAGTTACTCCAGACTTTCACTTAATCCAACTGCTTCTGGTGTCGGCGTTGGCGTTTTGACCTGCAATCCAACACTAACGCCCATCGAGTAGTTTCCACTCTCCACACGATTCACCCCTTTTTTCAGAACGTCTTTATAATCAACTCGCAACTGGGGCTCGTCTAGCTGTCCGATTACTCGTTCTAAGACGAAAACTGAGCTCATTTTTAACTGGAACTCTAAATCATTACTGTCTTCAGCATAATTTAACCCAGCAATCGAGACACCGGATCCAAAAAGTGAACGAAATTTCTTCAGCGCCTGCTGTTTCGCCTGCCTATTTTGAAATAATTCGGATAAAACATTTACCTTTGAGACGTACCCAATATACGCAAGCTCTTGCGCTTTTAACGACTCAAGTTGAGCCATTATTTTCTTTTCTTCCTTCTCTGAAAGAGAGAGGGCTACATCAAAGCTGACTCTGACAATTACACTAATGGTTGTAATTACCGCAGCAACCACACCAACAATGATGGCTTTCTTGAACAGCGAACGATCTTTCGCTTGTTCTTTTGTGCGTTGTTTGGTGAGATGGTAGGCAAAGTTAATTGAAAATGACATTCGGCACTATTAATCCTCGTATTGCAGTAATCCCATTGCCACCACAAAACTGGGTGGATTTGAAACATTTTCTACAACTCCAGAAGGACCAAAAGGAGCAGCTACGAGCACTTCCGTCCCTAGTTCAGCACTCACCAAACCTGCGAAGTTGCGCAGCGAAGACACTCCTCCAGAAAGAATTATTCTTTGAACAGAAGCTCCAGTATGTTCGTTGGCATAATATTGCATGGCAATTCTCATTTCCCTCAGCCACTCTCTGGCTTGAGGTAACAAAATATCTCGGACTTTGCCTTCAAATTGTGTTTCATCCAACCCATACGCTCGAACATATTGCTCTGTTTGACCAGCTTCTAAATTTAATGTTGTTTGCAACACACGAGTCAGTAACGTACCTCCACCCATGTGTGATACCACAAAATCGAGCCTTCCAGCTGTAACCACCTGAAGTATTAATTCACTCGCTCCTAGGTGAGCTATTAATGTAACGGGATCTGATGCAGCCACACCAACATTACGATACACAGAAACAGCTTGCGTTTCGACGAGCGTTGGTTCCACCCCTATGTCTTGAAATAGCGATAAATACCGCTCAACCAATGGTTTTCGGGCACCGACTAAGAGAACTTGCATACTAGTATCCTGCTTATTGGCGGGTCTAGCAATGACTTGATACTGAAGGGATAGCTCTTCTTTGGGAATCGGAATGTGTCGTTCTGCTTGCCACTGGATTGCCGAAGCTAATTCAGAATCAGAGAGCGGTGGTATAGAAATAACTTTGGTTGCAACAACCGACTCAGGTAATGACAAACGAAGTTGAGCTTTTGGCAGAGAATAATCTTGCCACAAAGTGGTCATCATTTGACGCAGTTGTTCCGCCTGTGCGTCATCCCCTGGATGCGCAAGTCCCGTGGGATTAATCACTTCAAATGCTTTTGTAACCTGAGCAGATTTTCCAGGTTTACCAATGAGAACTTTGATACTATATGTTCCTAGATCGAGAGCGAGTGTGGGCATATGGGCAGTGATAGTCTTTTTACTACTAAGGTTTATTGATTGTCGTTCCACTATATACGGCGTAATCTAAAAACGAAGGTGGTTGCAAGTCACTTGTGGTTACCTGAATAACCCGACTTTCCGCATCTTCACCCAAAAGGTTTTGAGCATTGGCTGTAATTGCATACTGCTGCGCACCCGCACCACTTACAAATAAGTTCGTGGAATTATAAACTGGCATAATGCGCAAAAATTGGTCACCGGATTGTTTGGTATAGGTAAATGCGTTCCTTCTTGGGGGAGTACCACCACTAGAGGGAGGGCCAAATCCATCAGAGCCTGGTCCAGAGCACCCTGTACCAATTGGGTAAAAGCCAAAGTAATTTACCGAAGTTACTCCACCGCTGGTGTTATATCTCGAGATTAAAAGGGATGCTTCATTTACACAATTAGAGTTGGCATCACCCCATTCAATCGTTACATCAGTGGTAGATGCATCTACCAAACTCACTTGATACGTTTCACCTTCATCAAGCGGTTGAACAAACTCACTGGCCTCATCTACGACTACTTCGACTTCAGAATCATTAATGCCCACCACAGTTTGGGGGCCAGTCGACACTAAATCACCCCTTCTCAGTGCGATAAGTACTTCGGTTAAAACTTGTTCGGCGCCGGACTGTGCCGCAGAAAATACCTTAGTTGTTTCTGCCTGCTTGGTAGTCAAAGCAACATCCTCTGTCGTTCGTTGGGCTAATGAGACAGCAATTACTAAAGTAATCCCCATGATTAACAAAACAATTAAAGCAATCTGCCCGGATTGTCGTTGCAGTTTTTGTGACATGTCACCATAGTACCGCATTGAGTGGGTTGTCTGCAAGTTGTGGTTTTACTGGGAATACAGAGAGTGGTTACTCTGCAAATTCTTCGTTTTCTTCCATCTCTCGCTCAATTAAACGACGAAGATAAACAGAGCGAGGAATTTTCTTTTCTTTGGCAACCCAATCCAAATAGGTGCTGATGGTGGGAGTAATGAAGAAGTTAAAGCGCACATCACTTGTCTCTTGAGCATATTCAAGTGCAATGACCAGCATTTCTTCAAGCACTTTCTCGTCATATGGTAATAGTTGCAATCGATCACTATGAATTCCCTTGAGACTAAAAGGTTCAT
>CAYNWG010000010.1:23444-24546 GCA_964400865.1 uncultured Pseudomonadales bacterium | reverse complement strand
TCGGCGATAGTGCTGCCAATCACAAAGATGTCCCGTTTGCGATTAGCTACTTTGTGTCGCTAGTCGCTATTTACTTGTTCGGAAATAAAAACTCAGCGAAATATCTGTTGATACTTGGACTGTCACTTGGTCTGACCCAATCGTTGAGAACAGTTGGCTACAGCATTCACTTTGTTTACTTGCTTTGGTTACTATTAAACCAAACTACACTTTTTTCGAAAAAAACACTGGAATTGCTTTCACAAGTCGTCGTTGTTTTTATAATTGGATTACTCATCCATTTTGTGACCTTGCCCTATCTTGCTGCAGACCCAATCTCTCACTTTGGAGAACTACTCAATAACGCAAAAGCATTTCCGTGGAATGGGCCAATCTTATATTTGGGGAAACAATGTACAGCAACAGAACTGCCTTGGCATTATGTGCCAGTTTGGTTTCTCATCACTACACCACTGCTTTTTCTTTGTTATGGCATACTGTCGGTCAAACTAATCTCAAAATCAAAACTAGCTAAACTATTTTGGCTTACACTGGTCGTTAATAGTGTATTACTAGTGGCATCTCAACCAGTTTTATATGACGGAGTGCGCCACTTGCTCTTTCTATTGCCTCCGTTTGTACTATTAGCCTGCCTTAGTTTCTTTGCGTTGCTTCGTAGCAAGTGGCGCTGGAAAAAAGTCGCTCTCAGCCTAACCACACTTAACGTAGTTCTTGTCCTCGTTCAATATAGTTTGCTCTTCCCGTTTCACTACACATACTTTAATGAGCTTGTCGGCTATTTGCCTGGAGCAAATAGCCGATTTGAACTAGATTACTGGGGAGCCAGCTATAAATCTGCAGTAGAACAATTCAATCAAAAGGCTCAATTAGAAAAAACGTACCAACTCTACTTCTGCGGCGATCCACGGCAGGTAAAAGAATACACTCGCTTTAAGTACGAATTAGTCTACGATATCACGAAAGCTGATCTGCTAATTTGTCATCGACGTGGCAACAATCAAACCACAATTGACTCGTTCAAATCTGAGAACCAATTTTCAGTTAAAAGATTCGGAATTCCTCTTACTATAGTTAAGTGGTGACCATAAAACCACTGAGATCA
>CAYNWG010000010.1:0-23344 GCA_964400865.1 uncultured Pseudomonadales bacterium | reverse complement strand
GTCGTTTGCCAGCCAAATCGTATTCGTAAATCTTTTTTGGATCCTCTTCGATCACGTTAAACTTTTTATGATTACTGCTACATGTGCCATCTTCATTACTTGTTAAACCACAACGGCAAATCCAAACAGAGTCACCGCTTTTTGTTTTGACTTCGGCTGGTTCTGTGGCGGTATGGATAACTAATCGTGGCATAAGATCTTTCTGTATTTGGCTAATTTCAACTGAGTATACTACCTTGGTGTATATTTCCCCACACTAAAATGAATCAAATAGAAAATCTGGTATTTCACTTAGAACGACCAGAACTTGAGCTACTTCTGGCCATTAAAAAAAATGTTGATAGTTGATATTACTAAAAAAGGTCGAAAGTTCTTAAAAAGTTTGGAGGTTGGTCAATCTCTCAAACAGTCTGAACTATTAGCACACAATTACCCTCGTTCATTCATTGCGGTCAGCTCTGATAAGATAGTTGTACTGTGAATCAGTTACTCAAATCTACAACACATCGATATTATTTATTCAGTCTCCTAAAAGACTGTGCATTTTTTACTGCGGTACTGGTACCTTTTTTTACAGAGTGGGGTGGCATTTCTCTGTTTCAAGTCCAAATATTACAGTCTTGGTTTATGTTTTGGTTATTTGTGCTCGAAGTTCCTACTGGAGCAATTGCAGATAAGTTTGGCAGAAAGCACTCGATGGCGCTTGGTGGAGTGGTGGTAACTATTGCAGTACTTGTGTACGCTTCGATGCCAAGTTTTGCTATTTTCCTGCTGGCGGAATTTCTTTTTGCTGTGGCGATGGCATTAATTTCTGGTGCGGACAGCGCCCTGCTCTATGATTCACTAAAAGAATCTGGTAACGAACACCAAAGTAAAAAAGTCTTTGGCAGGGCGCACTCCTTTCACCTGTTGGGAATGCTGTTGGCTGGTCCGATTGGTAGTTTAATCGCAGCTCAATTTGGTTTAAGGGCCCCCACTCTTGCTTCCGCCATCCCGTTTTTGCTCGCTGCGGGGGTTGCCTGGAGTATACCCGAACCCAAACGAAGTAACTCAACATCCGAATCGCCTCGATATTTAGAAACGGTAAAAAGCGGATTACTTTTTTTACGCCACAACCGATCAGTCAGAATTCTAACCCTGAACGCCATATTTGTTTCTGCCGCAGTGTATTATGTTGTGTGGTTTTATCAACCAATTCTGACTCACCTAAATATTCCGATCGTCTATTTTGGTTGGATTCATGCCATTTTAGTCGGTAGTGAAATTCTGGTTGCAAGTAATTTTTCTCGAATAGAACGCTTGTTTGGCTCAGAGAAAAGATACCTTCAGTTCACCGCCCTCATCACTTCGATTTCATTTTTATTAGTAGCGGTCTTTCCCAACCTCGCTACACTTGGATCTTTCATTTTGCTTGCCGGCGGATTTGGACTCACAAGAATAGAATACATTACGATATTGATCCAAAAAGAGATTTCATCTCATCAACGCGCAACAGTACTCTCATCCATTTCAATGTTTCGCAGATTTGCCTTGTTTTTAATTAATCCAATTATGGGACTGCTGGCAACGCGCTCGCTGTGGCTCGCGCTTTCTCTAGTGAGCTTCTTGCCGCTACTAACTTTTCTTTTGCCAAAAGTTACTCTTTCGTCGCTAGAAGCAAAAACTCACTGATACAATTGATGTTACGAAAATCAAAACTGCTGTCCTGGCATTCTTGTACGGATTTCTTATTTTAATCCTTTTCCCATTGTTTTTTTTGCTGGTTAACCATCTACTGCAACTTCCAATTTTCAACTATGCAGTGCTCAAGTTGATGGGTATTTTTTGTATAACTCTTGGCTCAATTGGCTGGACCACAAATATTCGCTTATTTAACACCGCTGGAAAAGGCACGCCCGTTCCCATTGAGCCTCCCAAAAAACTCGTGCTAGCTAACCAGTATCGCTATTCAAGAAATCCCATGTATATAAGCACACTAATTGTCTTGGTTGGATATTTTTTTCTGTTTGGCCACCTGAGTTTACTTCTGTATGTTCTGTTTGCAACAATTGGTTTTCACCTATTTGTCACTCAGTATGAAGAACCGAATTTGAAAAAAAAATTTGGTAGTGAATACACGGCATATTGTAAAAAAGTCCCTCGATGGATTACGCTTTCTTAGCAATTACGTAGCGTGGTTTTTGCCACCAACCCACTGCATTACCCAATTGTGACGCTTGGAATCTGATTGACTCAAATCCGTGAGAGCCCAATATCCTTGTAATACCAATCGGAGCTAGTTTTACAATTGAAAAAAACTGAGAAATCCCTTTTTGTTTGAGTAAGAACAACCACCAGAGGGGTCGTTCCAGCCAAAAAATTGGCCAGACAAGTATTCCACCTGATTTTAGAACACGAAAGGCTTCTTGAGAGAAGTAATTGGGATCGACAATATATCGGTTGCCCCAGACAATCGTAACAACGTCAAATTGCGCATCGGCAAACGGCCATGGTTTATTCATATCCCCCACCTGAGTCGCAATACCTTTGAATTGTTTTCTGAGCGATCCAATCATTTCTGCAGAATGATCAAACGCAACAACAGAACAATCAGCATCCAGCAAAGCTTTAGAAACCAGACCAGTCCCAGCGGCAACATCAAGCACTTTGAGCTTCGCTGCGGACGATTTTCCGTCAGCCGTTAAAACCACAGATGTAACTTCCTTGGCTAGTTCTCGCCTGCCTGATTCAACAACGTAACTTTGATATTTTTCTGGATCTGAATATCGGCTAAAAAAAGCAGTTTCCAGTAACACAAGCGCTTGCTTTATTTGTTTATAAATTGGCATGTATTTAAAAAAACCAAATGACTACTGAGCCAACAGCTAAAAATCTCAAAAATTTGCCGGCAAATGTCGGTACAATAAAATAGCTATACGGCAACGACAAATACCCCACCGTGCCTCCAACAATATCGATGGGTAGTGGTAACAACGAAAAGGTAAATAAACCTAATCTTCCGTATTTGATGACCCAATCACGCACTTTGTCCGACCGCTTGCCAGGTTTCACTACAGATTGTCCACTTCTGCCAATTATGTAGACAACTGAGTCATTCAGTGACATCCCTATTGCAGAAACCAACGCTAAAAGTACCACATTAAAGTGGTCTGCGATGAGGGGAATCAAGAGCGTTCCTGGTCCAAACAGATTGAATATAAATACTCCCAAATATCCAAACTGAATAAATTGAACTGGGTCTAGTGCAATAAAAATTGTGAGAA
Source organism: uncultured Pseudomonadales bacterium (assembly GCA_964400865.1). GTDB lineage: Bacteria > Patescibacteriota > Microgenomatia > UBA1400 > PJMF01 > DAOQVB01. The sequence goes on along the minus strand of CAYNWG010000010.1, from coordinate 20,081 downwards.
TCACAAAAACTACACCAACAACAAATAACAGGCGATTAGCTAAGTCAGTCATAACAATTTTTTGCATATCCAACGAATGACCATTATACTAGCCCCGTGACACCACATAGTTTACATAAAAATCATCTGCTGGTTGATTACCAACCAAAATTTGCGTCTCCACTTGAATTACTGGAATACTGGACAAACCAAGCTCCTGAAAAATTGGCACTGGTGTTTGATACATACAGTGATGCAAAACCACTTGAGTGGAGTTATGCCAAATTGTTACAGTTTGTTCAGCAAACTCAAAGCTATTTGCTCAAATCTGGTAATGGGAAAACCATTGCGTTTTGCTTTGGTAATACTCCAGAGGTAATTGTATTAAATTTAGCAGCATGGAGTTGTGGCAAAGTCAGTGTGCCACTCGACTCCACTCGCGACACCACCGAACGCAAGATCTATAAACTCCAGCAAACCAAAGCCAGTGTGCTGTTTACCCGATCTGACCAAACCACAAAAAATGAAAATCTTGTAATTCAAAAAGCAATCCCAGAGCTTAAAATTGTTGAAGTGGCGGATATTGACGAGTTTCTTCGGTTAATTACCATCAGTTTGCACGCGGGTGAAATCCCAATTGCATCGAACGAAACACCCGCGCTCATCCTCTACACGTCTGGAACCACCGCTCTACCCAAGGGCGCTGTCCTCACTTGGAAAAGCCTGCTGGCCAATGCTGAATCCATTGCTGATTGGTTGCAATTTACTGCAGAAGATCACTGGCTGGTGGTTATGCCACTGCATCATATTAACTCTACTACGTTTGCGACTACCACGCTGTTGAGGGGGGGCACAATTGTGCTAGTGCCTGCTTACTCTAAGTCAAAATTCTGGCCAACACTAGCTCAACATCAGGTTACGGGCACCTCAATTGTGCCCACTATCGCCTTCGATCAACTCAGCGAAATTACGACTTTTACTAAGCACGCTTATCAACTGACGCAAATGTCCCGTATTCAAATTGGTTCTGCCCCGGTTCAACCAACTACTGTTAAACAGTTTGTAGACACTTTCAAAATCAAACTTTGCCAAGGATACGGCCAAACTGAAACATCGTTGCGTAGCACTGGAGTGCCTATGGATCTCTCACCAGAGGAATACCAGCACATTGTTGAGAGCAACTCAGTTGGTACCGAACTAACATTTACTAATGTTACTATCTTAAAAGAAGACGGCACAGAAGCTCAAGTTGACGAAGTTGGTGAAATTTGCGTCCGCGGACCTATCATCATGCAAGAGTACCTTGAGAATGCCGAGGCCACGGCGGCCGCGTTTGCATTTGACTGGTTTCACTCAGGCGACCTAGGCTACTGGCAGGAACACTTTGGCCGCCGCTTCTTCTATCTCAAAGGCCGATCAAAAGAAATTATTAAACGAGGCGGCGTGCTGATTTCTCCCCTGGCAATCGAAAATGCTCTGCTGCAACATTACTCAGACTTACAGCAAATCTATGTCATTGGTTATCCTGATGCCCGCATGGGTGAAGAAATTGGTTTCGTGGCAGTCAGCAATGACCAAACCATGGCACAACGAATTTTAGCAGATGCCAAGAACCATAAAATCACTCAGCTTAAGGATTATGAGTTGCCAAAAGCCGGATTAATGATCACTGAAGCTCAACTACCACTCACCTCTACCGGAAAAGTGCAGCGGGTTGAAATTAAAAATCAATTTGAACATTCCCTTCAGCAACAAACACTGTTGATTGCAGAAACAAGTGAATATATTTTTCGCCTGTTGGCTGCGGAAGAAACTGAGGTGCTTAAACAAGCTGTAGCGATTAATAATGAACGCTGGGGCGAGCACTTGGCTGCAACGGTGGAAGAATTTAGAGAGCGCGCCGCTCATGGAGTCTTGATAGGAATCTTTGATCGACATGAAAGTGATCGATTGTTGGGGACCGTCAGCGGTGTCCAACTGCCCAACTCTGATATCACACAGATCGGCGCGCCCAATCACTGGGCAAATACTTGGGAAGGTATTACCGATGTCGGCCGAATGTATCACAACACGCCTAAGGGAGACTGTATGGTACTGGTCGCAATTTCTGTAGTCGGTCGACCCACCTCCAGCTCACTACTGACTGAAACTGAAAAATCAAAAAGTTGTCCTATTCACTCGCTGCCTGATGTTGAAGCCTATTGCCACAGTGGCCAAGATCCTGTTCTGAGTTTTCATGCAAAAGCCAAAGCAGGACTTACTACTGGGGCGGCCGTCCAAAAAATTATTCCGAACGGCCGCCCAGCCGATTGGGAAGCCTGCGGCTACTCAGTCATCATGGACTATCCCCCTCTCACTCAAGCACCAACCATCGACAGTTCAGCCTCCAAAGGCACTCAATTATTGGAATCAGCTTTCGTTTACGCTTTTCAACACAGAATCACAAAAATCTACGCCTACTCCCGTCCATCTGGATTGCATCAACATCTTGAGAAGAAGTCTCTCTCTAATTAGTACATTTCGGCTCTTGACCTACTTCCATTCACTCTGCTACTGTAGAGATAGTTAACAATTATTTATGTATATATTAGATATCTTTAGAGAGGTCATATGAGCACCATGCCTATGTCAAACAACGTAGTAGATGAGCGTCGCACTGGTCGAGCTGACGATGCCAACAAGTTGGACATGAAAAACTTGCCAGATTTATTGACTGTGCGAGAAGTAGCCGACTTACTGAGAGTGTCGCCACTCACCATCAAACGCTGGGGCAAACGTGGCAAATTACCCGCTATTCGCATCAACTCTCGTGGCGACCGCCGCTACAAAAAAGAAGCCGTTCTATGGCTACTGGGAATCACTCCAGAGGATGCCGCCGAAGCGATGGCGTAGTACAGAAAAAAACCAATTGATTTTTCAGGGAACTAGCAAAACGTATTTGTTAAATTCTGCGGCGAATACAATTGGATCCTCTAAAATCAGAAGCAAGTCATCAACTGAGATCGGATCTTCACCCTCGGTTACTTCTTTCACCAGTGCATCCACATCGCCTGGGTCATCGCCCCAACCCTGACCAAATTGGTTGTGACTTAGCACGTAACGAACCCAAGCTGGCCAACAATCATCGTCATCATACGTAGTATAAAATTGATCAAGAAACCAGAAACATGCCGCACGCCAAGTTAGGGCCTGAAGAGGTTGATCCGTGCCATCCAAAGCAGAAAAACCCCTCTCTAATAGGTTTTTTCGCTCTGCTTCACGAAGAAAATCAAATTGTTTTTTGCTCATAGTAAAAATGGCTTGCATTCTGGTGTCTGAAGCAACACCGCCATGACCCTGATAAAATCTAGAAAGTTTATCTGCTCCATCTCCTGGACTGGTAAAACCATCACACATCAGAACCAATGGAGAAAAATCGCATAACGGTCGTGTTTCGTTAGCTACTACAACGAGCTCGACAGCATCTTCTTGTGGAGTTCCATCCTCTCCCTCGTACTTGCACAGAGCTTTAACAACCGTACCTGGAGCGAAATCATACTTCCGATCTGGCCAGCGCACCGTGAGCAGTTTATAGTCATTGGCCAACAACCAGGCGGCATTGTCGCGAAATACAATTTCTGGTACGGGTACAACTCCCTCGCGCACTGGTTCTGATTCTTGACGTATTGACATACATTCCTTTCTTTGGCAGGAATTTGTTGAGTCATATGTGACAGACCGTCATATCATAACACCACGCTATTTGGTTGAAAGTAGCTGGGAATCTAAGATTGCCACTTGGTAAGTGCCTCCGCAGAACTGTTTAACTAAGGCTGATAAATCACTGAGTGCATGCTCTAACTGAGTTCTCTCTATTGGTGGAATTGCTTCGATCACAATGCAAGCACTGGTTGTATCTTCGGTCAACTTAGTTCTGTCTGCTTCTTTCCAATTCCACCGTCGGCAAATAGCCCCCAAGTCGTCAGTATAAATTACTTCATTCACATACGGAGGTCGCGCTTCGTTTTCGCCCAACAACACAACTGCTGGCTCATTCTCTCCAGCAATGGTTAAACGAATATCGCCGAGTATCTTGTCTATATCTTCACCACCCACTGGCAACAAATATCTCAGTGAAATCACGTTGTAAATATCCACCAATTTGTTAATGTGACGCACCTGCTCTCCAGCACTCACCCGTCTCACCAAGTTCTCAATCGACGAAGGATATTTCTTTGGTTTGGCACCAAATTTACGATAGGCTTCTCGCCAACAAGCAATGTGGGGATGTTCTGTGATTGGAATACTACCAACCTGCTGCATCGCTACCTGCTCAGCTTCACGAAGCAAAGAGTCTATCTCGCCAAGCTCACCCCCATTGTCAATTCCTTGCAATGTAACAACGCCAATCAACGTCCCGGGGTACTGGTCAAAGATTCTTGGATCGATAGTTAAGTTCATACTGAATTAGCTAGCTGCTTTCTTCTTAAAACCAACATAATCCCAAATAAACCGTTGGCAATCAACCAAGTGATAGGATAAAAAGCAGTAATGATGGAAAAATTCTGCAGTGAAAGAGTCGCCAACGTAAATCGGAAAGCATTGATTCCATAAAACGATACTGTTTCGCTTTGCGGGTCCCTCCATGATTTTCTAATGGTAGGAGCAAAACCCAACACATCCGTCACCGTCGCTAATACCACAGATAGCATTGGTTGTTTTACAATCAACCAAAAAAATAATGAAAGTAGTGCTAATACCAAAAACGCTACGTCAACTCGTGTGACATCTTGCTTAGTTTTCATGCGAATACCAAGTCCTAATACCACCAGACACATGAGAGAAGCAGAGAGTGTCACTAGCGAGCTAATCCCCGCACCACTAATCAACTGTAACGCAAAACACAATTGCTGTCACGAAACTCCATAAAAACCAGCTAAACAAATGTGGTTTTGTTTTGCCTTTTAAAATATCTTTCGTGTAAGGAATGTATCCCGCGAATGTTAGTAAAACTGCAAGTATGGCCAATATGTTTTTAGCTTCTGACATTACAACAGTCTAGATTTTCGAAAATAATTTGACCAATCACCTTTGGCTTTATTCAACACCAAGCAAACGTCAATGTTGTAGGGATTTTGCAAATACACCCAAACACTTTTTACTTCTGGTAGTAAGATACCCTCGGGAAATAGACGAGCTAACTTTTCATACGAAGTTGCAAAGGCCAGATCAATTTGCACTAAGGGCTTTGAGCAGTTTGCGAACGAAACAATTTCAAACTTTGGTTTTCTAATCTGGATGTAATCAATTGGTTTTTTACCTTCCACCTCGGCTTGTGTACCAGGCAGAATAAAATCCCAAGGCTCACCACTGGGAAACGTATGATACAAACATTTGGTTTTCAGTATATTTCGTATGTTAGCAATCTTGGGATGCACCCCATCTTTGAACCATGGTAAGTTAAATCCAAGATGATCAATATTTTGCAGCGCCGCTGCTTGAATTCTTGCTGTAAAATCAGTCATGGTAATCGGGGTATACGCGTATCGACTTTTCTTTTCCACTCCAGAAGTATTTTCAATTAACACTTCATACAGCTCTCCATCATTGATACTAAATCTAACCATTGGCTGTGCAATGGCATCCTCCTTTAGTGAAATCTGGGGATAGTAACTTCTTTTTGTGGTTCGAAACATCAGTGATTGAGAGCGCAACTCACCCATATCTCTCAAGAAGGTAGTTAAATCATTGAAAAATGAACTTGAATTTTCTGGAAGTACTACATCAATTGTCGTCAACTGAGACATGGCTAAGTATAAACCATGCTTGCAAGCCGCTTTCCCTAGTTCTCTATGTACTGATCAAATACATGGTTTTTAAACCATTTTATATAATCGTCACCAACACATTTGATGGTGATTGGAATCAAACATTTTTCTTCTGCAGTGAGTTTTTTACTATTATTCTCAGGGTATCTCGCTAAGCGCAACAATATGATGTCCCTCACCAGTTTGAACCCTCAAATCATTGCTAACAATTGCATGAGCTCTTCTATCTCCAGTTTCATAAATCACAATGTAGCGTCGACAAAGTTAGTGCTGTGTGATTCTTTAGAAAAAGTGGTAGCAACTGCAATTGAGCGATAGGGAGAGTTTGCTGATTCTAATTGAGCGTCTGTTCTAACCAAGTGAAAATCATCCTCAGGTTCAAAGGGCGTTCCACTAGCAGTAGCACCATCTGGTTTTGACATTATTGTTTGAGCTTGCTCGTATAAGAATTAATTGTTAATTTGAACACAGTAAGAATAAATGAAACCAGCGCCAGCTGACGGCGCCAACGAGAAGGTTCTTGGAGTAACCGCCAAAACCATTCGAGCTTGAGCTGGCGCAATAATCTTGGTGCGCGTGAAACTTTACCGGTGAGCATATCAAAGGCGCCCCCCACTACCATTACGATCCTGACCCCAGCATCTTTAAGTAATCGCTTGTGCTTCGCCACCCAAAACTCTTGCTGAGGGGCGCCCAGAGCCACAAAAACCAACTGGGGCTTTAGTTTCTTGATTACACTCTCAACGAGTGCTTCTTCGCTCGTTGACGGTCGTTTGGCATCCTCATAAGCTGGTAACCAGAAAAGTTGATTGTTTCCCAAGTCAGCAACCAACTCAGTCGACTTCTTCACTTTTCGAAAAGAAAATTCACCGGAATTAACTTTAATCTTGGCATCTTGATATCCTCTTCCACCGATCACCAGTATTGGACCATGTATTGGGTGTGATTGAGATATGAGCTCCGCAACAATTTCGACACCCGCGAGTCGTTCTACAATCTTCGTTTCTTGCGTTCGGTTATTCAGCAGTCTACTGGCTAAGACAATTCCCTCTCCGTCTGGTAAAACGAGATCAAATTCCTCTTTAATCGTCTGAAAAAAGATCTCATCCTGTTGAGCCAACATAACCTGCTCGGGATTAGCCGTCGATACGCTCAATAGGCTGACGGTATCATTGGCTAGGTACCTTTCCAAGAAGTTCGCCACTTGGCTTTTCGATTCTACCACCCACTGCCAACCAAAGAGCCTGGTTCTTTGTAGTGCATTCATATCCCTATTGTACCGCACCAACGACTGATTCTAGACAAATAACCAGAATGGGATATAATAAGCGTGCTTAGTACCAGGAAGCCATGTCTCAACCCTCTTTTTCCTACCACTTTGAGTCAGCGTACACGCTTGAAGAAGTTTGGGCACTCCTCACCGATCTCAACTTCTGGCATCAAAGTTGGCAAAACCTCGTTCGACGACTCACCTTGTCTGAACCAATCCGTTTGGGAAGCAGAGGGATGATTACTTTTCGCGAGGGCGAAAGTTGGGAACTATTGATTACCGACTTTCGCCCCGCCAGATCAATAACCCTTCAACTCCGATCTGAAGAAGGCAGAATTTCAATAACCTATCTCCTTTTGCAGCAGGAGACACTGGTAGTTTCCTGCACTGTTAGACTTGAGCACTATCTTTTGGATTCTCAAGATATAGTAAGCACACTTATTAACCCCGTGATTACCAAGCATCTCAATCAACTTCGTTTGATCATTTCCCAACCACAAAAAAAAGCAATGAGCGTAGGTAATTCTGCTGAGTCGTTTGCCAATCTCGACGTTCAGGCCGGTTTTCGACTCTGGCAACTTGCCAATCTGTGGCAAAGTAAAATCCGCGTGGTTTTAAAACCATTTCAATTAACTCCCACCCAATGGTTGCTGTTGTATGCTCTGGTTAGACTAGAAAAACATCCTGATCCCATAACACCCACCATACTTGCTGATAGCCTCGAAATCAACACCATGTTAGTTTCTGATGTTATTTCTGCCTTAGTGAAAAAGCACTTAGTCCATAAAATTAAAATTCTACCAGACAAGCGTTCATTCGTGATATCTGCCACCGCAGAGGGAAGAATTACCGCAGTTGAAGCCCACACCGCCATTATTCAAACAGATAAAAAGTTTTTCTCGCCAGAACCACTAGCTTCGATGTACAAACTGCTGATTCCAAATAAAAATTAAGCAGTAGTGCTATCGAGTTCCAACTCTACTACCATGGGTAAATGGTCTGAAATATCCTCATCTAGACACTGTGCTCGCTTCACTTCTATGCCTGAAGATATTAGAAACACATCTACCACCGCAGTGGCATAACCAGGATTATTTTTTCTACGCATATTAAAGGTAGTTACTAGTTGACCGTCAAACACCGACAAAAGAGGGGTGGTGAAATCTCGCCAAATAGGGTTGTCTGGCGTGGCATTACTATCTCCAGCAATAATCGTCGGTATCGCTCGATTACAAATGGCGTTGATGGACTTGACCATGTTAATTCGTCGTATCGTCGGCTCTGCTCCCTTATTCCAAACAGGTCCATGGAGATTGGCAAGTTGTAAATTTTGGTTTCCAGGCAAATTAATGACCACTCGTTGAGATCCGGCTGCCCAGTTAGAAAAATCGGTTGTGTTGTCGTGATCGTAACGAGCGTACGGTTGATCAAAAATGATGGTTTCTTGCTCGATCAATGGCCAACGACTTAAGACTAAGTTGCCGTTATCGATCAGACCTTCTTTTTCTCTTAAATCACCAATAAATGCAGAAAAAAAACTGTGATAGTTGGGAAACGCAGATTCAAATAAGTGCTTTGAGCGAAATCTTGGATCAAATTGTTCATCAACCCCAGAATAAATTTCTTGAAGCAAAATTATATCTGCGTTTTGAGCCGTGACAAAATCATAACAAGGCTGCCACAAAATTCCTCCCATCCAAGTATTGAGTGATAAAACTTTAATCTTCATAGCTCACTTAAAGTAAATAACTGATGGGCATTTTTTGTTGTTTGGTCGGCTACCACCTCGACTGTTACATTTTTAAGTTCTGCAATGTGTTGAGCAATCACTGCCACATGGCGCGGCTCACAAACTCTTTCTTTATACGAAAGTTCTGCCTTGTGCTCGGCAAAGTAACTTTTATCTGGCTCTGGCGTGATATATGGGGCATCAGTTTCCAAAACTAAATTTTCTAATGGCACTTGCTTGATGAAATCTTGTTTTGTCTGATCGAATGTAACGTCGCCGTCAACACCGATAAATTGGTGCCGCTCAATCGCGTACGCAAGTAGTTGAGGCTCAGCCTCACAGCAATGAAAGACAATTTTTGTGTTTTGAAACAAATAAGCGTGCTTATTAAGTAGAGAAAGTAAATGATCAACGGCTTCACGATTGTGAATGATTATGGCTTTATTTGCTTCACTGGCGGTCTTGGCTTGCAAAATGAAAAAGCGTTCCTGCCACAACTGGTATTCTGGAGTAATCGCCTTGTCCTCATACTGAGTTTGGTCAAATTGATGGTAGTCCAAGCCAATTTCACCCACGGCAACCACCTTGGGTTGCTGTACAAGGCTATCTAATTCCACACCGACTAGTTCCATCACTTCGTTCATGACAGTTTCAAGAGTTTGACCAGCGATTTTTGCCTGGGATTTGGCTTTTTCTAAGTAGTCCCAAACGTGGTGCGGGTGCACACCAACCGCCGCAAAAATCGCCTCATTAGCTTGCGCCTGCTCCACCGCCCGCTGAGAGTTTTTCAGCTGAGAGCCCACCACAATCATTTGCTTCACTCCCACTTTTTGAGCTCGCTCTAGCACTGCAGGCAACTGAGAACGAAACACTTTGAAATTGAGGTGGCAATGAGTATCGATGAACATCTTGATCAGTATACCCTTTGTGACAAACTCCGTCTCTAGCTTCTGCGCAATTGTTGCTTCAATTTTGGATTTATCATTGTGGCCATTTCTAAGGTCGCTGCTTTCATGAGAGTTTCATACTCATGGAATCCTTGAGTAGGATACTGGATGAATCCTCCATCAAATGGCACTACAATTACTGAATATTCTGGCGGACCACCAGACATAACATTTCCCTTACCCATTGAATCAACTTCTCTCCACCATCCTGGAGAAACAAATGTCGGATATCCAGAGTTAGGGTTGTTTTTGTCATATATCTTAGAGAAAGCTGAGCGAGGCATATGCCCACCAACTATTAGATCGGGATATTCAAAGAAAGATTCATATGCCCTAACAAGTCCAAAGTTGGGTTTAAAAACCGACCCACTATTACCAAGTCTATCAAGTGCACGAATTTTGTAAGTGTGCCAATCTGTGTTTGTACCAACTCTCAACTCAATTGCCCCCCGATTGGGAATCAAAGGTACTTTAGAAGCTCTACTAATGTATGATGCCGGGGCAATTGGGCCATACTTCAACATATCCGCTTGAGTTACCCCCCCCTTTAAAGAAAAGCCTTTCGCAGTACTCTTCCAAGCTGCAGCTCTTAACGATCCGTCTATCAAGAAAGCTAGATTTCTTGAGTCATTTTGATCCATCCACCTAACTGCAGTATCTAGGTGATCTCTACGATCCTTGAGCTTACCCGCGTCCTTATCGATCACACCTCGTAACCACAAAAGTAAATCCCAGGGATTATTAAGTTGAGATAAATACTGCTCAAATTGGTCTTTTCGAAAGCTCGCGGCTCCCAACCCAAGATTAGAAAGCAAATGAATGCCAAATGGTAAGCCATCTGAATCAAATCTGGCTACTAGATTCTGATAATTTGGTTCGTATGGATCATGAAACCATTCGCTCTGTTGCTTGCGATCTTGAGGGATATCAGATCCTTCTCTTGTCAGCCTGGCAATATACTCAATTTGCTTCTGTTCCCAATTTTCTTTTTCTGCAGGGGATTGACCAATTTCGCTCTGAGACTGAGAAATGATATGTTTCAATCGGTACTTCGTCGCTCGAGGATTAGGATTTTTGGATCTACTACGAGCCTGTTGCAGTATTTCATCCGTCAACTGTTGAGATTCTAAATCGTTCAGCAAATTTAAAGCAGCTAACAGAAACACTCCCTCATGTCGATTAGCGTAAGGATACCCCTCAATCTGTTTTACCGATGTCCGAGGATCTACTAAATCTGCACTAAAGATGATGCCAGACCCACCTGGAGAAACCTCTCCAAGCGTCAGTCTTTGCCCAAACGTATCCCTTGGCACACCCAAATCTTTAGAAGACCCCTTAAAAGCGCCCGCATTGACCAAAGTAGCCTTGAGGATCTGACCATTCCGTCCCCACCTTGCTTCTTGTTCCAAGCCAAAGGTGTGGGTATGACCCGCAATCGCAGCATCAGTTCCTTCCCGATTGAGTAGAGATCGAAGTCCATGAACTGGATCAGTAGCACTTCTTTTTCCTGAGGAATGAGCCATCGAAATGGACACCAGTAGATCAGTGTCCTCGCTCGATTCATCGATAATTTGCAAGGTCTCTCCATTCCCAAGGATAGGCACCGGCATTGTTTCTCCAAAAATAAATTCCCAACCCACAGCATTTGTATCTACCACCCAGCCGTTGTGACCGTTGTATTCACCTGCAGCAGCGAGAATTTTTCCCGCGTCGTACAATGGTTTAAGCCAAGCTCTAAAAAGGTCTATTTGTCTTTTAACTTTTGTATTTCGTATATCATTTGTGGAATACTTTCCCCTACCGTCTATTTCATCACCTAATAATATAATTCGAGCATTTGGGATCTTGAGAATCACTCTCTGCAATGCAAATAAAGCCGCTAGATCTGTTGCATTGCTACCAAAGTGTAGATCACTTAAACCAAAAATAATATAGTTTTGGCTAGGATCAATCGAAACTTCCAAACCACGGAGCGTATCTTCTTCGATCTGTAAACTCTGTTCAAGTGCGGCATGAATTAATAATCGTTCATTTCTGTCAAACTGAGATAGATCAATCCCCCCCGGCAACACCAGCGTAGGGTCTTCAGTGAGTTCAGCTACAGTTAAACCCGGAAAAAATTCGTGTTCTTTTAATTTTCGTGAGGCCATAACTCCGTTCTAAAGCAAGCAACAGACAACCGTGAAAATAACAGAGCTAAACCTCTACGTCAATGAGTAGATCATACCCAACCTCAGTGATTTGCCGTATAATGATCATAATGCTAAACGACTCGATGGTCGGTGAATTACGTTCGCAACATCCTTGGTTTAAATATCAATCTTCCAACTGGGAAGTTGTCGATGGTTTTTTACAACTGGGTTGGAAATTTCTTATAGAACCAGATTTAGAATTTTCACCGACGATGCTCATTCCCTTGCCAGAAAACAACTGGCAACAAAAAATTCCAGCGCATTTGATTGATCGACTGGTTTTTCATATTGGCTTGGTAGAAATGCTCTCATACTGGAAAGCAACTGCTTCACCCAATATTACTATTCAGGCAGGTTATCTTAATGAAGCTCAGCTCAATTGGTGGCATAACTTTCTACTCAGAAGCATGGGTGAGTACTTTTACCTCAACCAAATCAATTTTTCTGCATCAGATTTTGTTACCCTCAGTTGTACTGTAGCCCAACCAGCGGTCAATGATCAAAACTCACTCCCAACACAAAATAGTGATGAAGCGCGCTTCTTAGTGCCAATTGGTGGCGGGAAAGACTCAATTGTTGCAATGGAGTTGCTGAGACAGTGGCGGCAGCACGAAGCCACACCAGTTAAACCAGACCAACTGACTCTTTTTGCAGTTAACCCCACTACCGCCACCACGGCAGTAATATCTCAAAGTGGTTTTCCTGCCATTTTAGTTCAGCGCGATCTTGATCCAAGCCTTTTAAAACTTAATCAACAGGGTTTCCTTAATGGCCATACTCCCTTTTCAGCGTTACTTAGTTTTATTAGCTTGCTCACAGCCACACTTCATGGTTTTTCTAGCACTGTTTTGGGTAATGAACAAAGCGCAAATGAAGGCAACATTCAGTACTTTGGTCAAATCATCAATCATCAATACTCTAAATCATTTGAGTATGAGACGGCCTTCAATAGCTACGTATCTACCCACCTCCAACCACAATCTAAAGTTGTCTTGCCCTCATACTTTTCTCTGCTCCGTCCATTCAATGAACTGCAAATCGCTCAAATATTTTCTCAACAAGCAGAGGCATATTTACCAATTTTTCGCAGTTGTAACCGAGGCCAACAAACCAACTCATGGTGTGGTACGTGCGCAAAGTGTTTATTTGCGTACACAATACTGTTTCCATTCTTAGGCGAACAACAGATGGTTTCAATTTTTGGTGAAAATTTATTTGAGAATGAAAACTTACTCACCACAGCACTGGATCTAATCGGAAAAACAACAAACAAACCTTTTGATTGTGTGGGTACTTTTGAAGAGTCTCTCGTAGCCTTTTATGTAAGTTATCATTGGTATGTCAGTCGAGAGCTAGAAATACCAAGCATGCTTACGATACTGGCGAACAAATATTTGACCAACCGAACCGAACTTGAAAAGAATACAGAGCTCCTCCTCTCCCAGTTCAACGAAGAGAATCTTGTTCCAAAGATACTCGCTCAATTTCTCAGAAAAGTCGGTCAAGGTGCCATAAGTTAGACGTGATTTCGTTAAAATAGACTTGCAATAATATCTCTGTATTCTCTCGATAGTGGTTGGTATTCAAAACCGGCATAATCCACAGCTTCTATACCAAGACCTAATTGCCTGAGAGTGTTGCCAATTCTATGAGAATACAAACTCATCAATGAAGAATCATTATTAACTGTTAAACAACGCGAGAATAATGCTAAATAATCCTCGGGGTACTCGGGAATTGGTAAATCTAATATCACAGCAATTTCATTAACGGTAAAAAACCAACCATCCGACTTTGGCCAAAATATTCCAGGCATAAAAAAGTGAGCTGGTAATTCTGTGGATACCAACGCTGCAAGACTTATTCTCAGAGAAATCTCAAATTTTTTCACGAACTTGTTAAATTCTTGTGTATCTTGCAATCCAATCATTAGTTCATACATTTCCTTCGGATTGTTCCTTATTGAAGACGAAAAAATATACTGAATTTCTTCCTCAGAGTACAAATCTGGAATTTGACCGATAGATTCTCTACCCTCACTAAATATGAACATATAGTACATAGTATATCTCATCAATCGCCATGCGCGTCTCCTGCTACAATACGTTTATGCGCATCCTGATTGTTGGACTCGGTAGGGAAGGTTGGTCAAGCTATCAATTTCTCAAACTCCATCTTCCAAAAGATACCATCTATGATTTAGTCGACGATGGGGATGCTGTTGTACTAGCGGAAAAGTGGCCGTCTGAACAGATTGTCCATTCAAATCAGTACCTAGAATCGAATAGTGGCGTACCTTCGGTTGCAGTACTCGCACCGGGCATTCCACCTTCTCACCCACTTTTTGCATGGCTGGAAAACAACCAAGTGGAAACAACCAGCAATCTGCAACTGTTTTTTGATATCGTGAAGCCAAATCCCAACAATAAGCCTGTGCTTTTGCCATACTTACCCAAGCTCAGACAGCCGGTTAAAACAATTGGCATCACTGGGACCAAGGGCAAAAGCACTACAACCGCCCTACTCCATCACGTACTGAACCAATCAGGATTTGACACCTACATTGCGGGTAACATTGGGGTGCCTGCACTTGATTTAATAACTCAGTTGCAGCAATCATCGAGCAACAACTCGATTGCAGTGCTCGAGCTTTCGAGCCATCAACTTTCTCGACTTCAAACGAGTCCAGATATCGCCGTTGTGCTCCATGTGTCCGCAGATCATCTTGACTACTATCATGACTTTGAAAAGTATCTGGAAGCAAAAGGCAAAATTGCTCAATACCAAACCAATAATGATCTCCTCATATTTGATGCAGACAGCACAACTGCATCACGCATCGCGCAGTTAAGCCCAGCTTTAAAATACTCTTTTTCTAGTACTCATCCTAAGTCGGATTGCTATTTCAGCCTCGGTGTCGCCAATCTCAAACAGGGTCAGGCAATCGACCTAACTGACCTACCTTTAGTGGGAGAACATAATCAAAGAAATGCATTAGTAAGCGTGCTTATTAGTTTACATCTTGGTGTCAACCTAGAACAGTTACTCTCAGCCCTGCAGTCATTTCAAGGTTTACCCCATCGACTACAGCTAGTTCACGAAGCAGATGGCGTGCGCTTTTACAACGATTCGCTCGCTACCAATCCGCAAGCTGGTTCGGCGGCTGTACGAGCCTTTCCAGACCAAAATGTCATTTTAATTGCAGGCGGATATGATCGAGGAATTGACTATACTCCGTTTGCTGAAGCGATTGCAGGAAGCACAGTCACACATGCGATTTTACTTCCCACCACCGGAAGTAAAATCGCCGATGGTCTAACAAAAATCAAACACTCAGTCAAGGTTGAGCAAGTACCAGACCTTACAACAGCCGTCACGCGAGCCAAACAACTGGCTCAACCTGGGGATGTGGTACTGATGAGCCCTGCCAGCGCTAGTTTTAATCAGTTTAAAGATTACGCGGAACGCGGGGAAACATTTACACGTCTTGTATTGGCGTCGTCCTAACTCCCAACCACCTTTTTCAGAATCTCTATAAATTTTCGATTTGTTTTTGTATCTCGAGGAGAGAGTCGGATATATCGGTCACCCAGCCCACGGAAATCTCGTCCGTCTATGGCATTTGCACCATATTGGTTGAGCTTAGTAATCAGCTCCTTTGAGCGTAAACCAATTGAAGCAATATCAACCAAAAGGTAATTTGACTCCGAATCAATGAATGAAAAACCAAGTTTTTTCAGCTCCAACTCCAGCCACTGGCGTTGAGTTTGACAATACTGGCGCGATTTTTCTAAAAATTTGGGAAAATCCAGCGCTCTCGCAGCCACTACCTGTCCAACTACATTTGTCATGAAAGGCGTCTGACGTCGTTGTAGCGCATAAATCGCATCTGGGTGACTAATGAGATAGCCCACTCGTAACCCAGCCAAACCAAACCCCTTAGAGAATGATCGTGCGATTATCACATTACTCAGTCGAGCCAAGTCATCCACAAATGAAGTTCCACCAAAATCAATATTTGCTTCATCTATTAGAAACTTCGTTTGAGGGTGTTTGACTACTAACTCAAGTGTTTGTTGATAATCTAATCCTCGTCCAGTGGGGTTATTTGGGTTGCACAAAACTACCAACTTCGTTTCTGTAGTAATTTGGTTATCAATTGAAGCCACATCTATGTCAAACGATTGTGTTAACGGTACCAACACTACATTGGCATGTACCAGGAGCGCCAACATTTCAAAGGCAGGAAAGGAAATTTCAGGTATGAGCACAGTTTCACCGGGATTAAGAAAGGTTAAAAACACCAAGTGCAATAATTCACTCGCTCCAGCCCCAACCAAAATTTGACTTGGTTTAATTCGGTGAAATTGAGCTAGTTTATTTCTCAGCTCAGCGGCGGTAACACTGGAGTATTGGGAATAATCAATCTTTACTTTGCTGAGATATTTTCTGACATCAAACGGCGTGCCCAGCGGATTTATTCCCAGCGTTAGGTCGACAGCAAATTGTCGACCCTCAATATACGAGTAGTCCATCATGCCGCTACCAATAAAACGATGCAGGACTTGAGATGCCGAACCGATTGATCGAGGTTTATCTTGGTCCATAAACTTGGCAAAGTCAGATTGGGACACTCGGTATTGTCGTCCAATCTTACTCGCTGGCAGAGAACCAGAGCGTACCCATCGATACACAGTTAAGTACGAAACTTGTAATATCTGCGCTACACGCTCAAGCGTAAAATATGTTTCTGTCATAAACTAGACTTATCAATATTTAACAATACTTATCAAAGTATAACATAGAACCAGCCTCATTCATGTCACTTTTGTGAAATATACACCCCATTAAATACTACCGTTTAGTGTAGAGAAAATTCCACGATAATCGCTTTGTGATCGCTCACTCCATCAATAACCCTAGTGTTAATTGAGCTGATATCTGGCGTACTCAAAACTCCATCAACAACCAAATTGAGCATGCCGGCATAATGAAATCGATGATCAAGCGTAGTTAGCACATCGCGCGGGATGTGATCAACCAAACCTTCGGCTAACTGCGTGTATATTTCACCACCTCGAGGTGCATTAAAATCTCCACAAAGAATAAATCTATTGTAGATTCCCATATTAAGTTTGAGTTGCTTAACATCGTTATGTTGCTGGGGGCTCGACTGACCATTTGGGGTCCAGGTAAAATGAGTAGTGGCAATCTCAAATGTTTGACCACCACTTGAAGCTCGCACAGCTAACAGACTTCGCCTCGGAGAATGTGGACTGGTAAATTCTGGGACTGTTTGTTCTGCCCCAACATAGAAATGGCAGTTAAAACTTGCTTCTTCATCACGAAGTAATGATTTGCGTATCAAAATAGCAATTCCCCAGTTACCCATGGGAGCGATTCCATACTCATTTTCATTCAAAACCACGGCATTTGCCGAATGCATGGTAACTAATTGGCTCGGTTGATCAAATGCTTGTTGAATACGCAGCACATCGGACTCAAACACCTCTTGTAGACATATAACGTCTGGCTGTTCTTCGGTAATTAAATTTGTAACCAAATCTAAATGTTTGTGACCTTCTATATTTACGGTTAATAATTTCATTACGTACTCCTATATTAATTCTGCATGGTAGCTCAAACTTTGCCGGAAATCATCCAGGTGTTCTAGTACTTTGCTCATACCATCAATTACCACTAGATCAGGATTATCTACAACCGAAACTGGCATTTTAAATTCAGTTGAAAGTGCGCGATCCAGACCATGTAGTTGGGCTAAGCCACCAGAAAGTAGGAGTCCTTTATCCAAGCTGTCAACCAATAGCGCTGGCGCAGCTTCCTCTAGTATTTGGTATAACAAAGTGGTGTATTCACCGGTGAGCTGTTGAGCTAATTGAGTTAAGTGCTCAGCAGCTATCTCCTGTTTGATCGGACGCAGGGTTTGACTTGATTTACCCATAACTAACTGTGTCCTTTTTTGGTCAGGAAGTAAGGAGAAAACTTCTTTTTTAACTTTCTCTACCACCGAGGAATCTACGATCAAGCTTTGGTCGTTACTCAGCAATAAGCTCATTTGGTCGGCTAGGTAGTGACCCGCCAGCAGCGACTGGCGGGTCACCATAATACTTCCTAAAGAAACCACACCAGCTTCCACTACCCCATCTCCCAAATGAAGATAAAAGCTCCCAGTTGCATCAGCGGTATGCACGCCGGATCCAATAGCCGCGGCCAAAGGCTGCGCAATCGTAATCACT
Organism: uncultured Pseudomonadales bacterium; assembly: GCA_964400865.1. GTDB lineage: Bacteria > Patescibacteriota > Microgenomatia > UBA1400 > PJMF01 > DAOQVB01. Next base: position 1,900 of record CAYNWG010000010.1, on the reverse strand, counting down.
TCGACCGCACCGAGTTTTTCGAATACCGAACGAATAACTGAACGGTTTGCCTGTGTGCTCTCCGCTGTTGTACTGACTAACACCGTCGGTTGTAATAAGAAACTCGGTTTAAAATACGGGCGAAGCCACACTTTCAAGAGGGCAATTAAGGCTGACTCGTCCATAATTACACCTGCTTCGACTGGCCAAATAATCTGCACATCTTGGTTTTGACGTCCGGCAATTTCGACTGCTTCTCTGCCGGTCGCTAAAACTTCCCTTGATGGTGCAATTGCCAGACAAGTTGGTTCGTTAATCACCACACCCTTGCCCTCTACCCAAATTCGAGTTTGTAACGAACCTAAGTCAAATGCAAACTGTCTGAAAAGGGTGCGGAAAAATTTCATCTTTACCAGTATAATAACAGCATGCACGTTCCACGCAATAAAGGATTGTTATTTACTGTTTTTTCCGCACTAGTCATTGTTGTTGGTACATACATCGCCATACGCTATGCAAAAGGCGGATTTCGCGTCACTGACAGCGGTATAAGCCAGGAGACAGGTCTGCTCTCAGTCAGCTCACTCCCAACTGGGGCAGAAGTGTACATCAATGAAAAGTTAGTCACTGCTACCAGCGACACTCTATACCTAGACCCAGATCAATATGAAGTTTCTATCCGCAAAGATGGCTATACAGAATGGAAAAAGATTGTCACTTTAGAAAAAGAGGTGGTCAGTCAAGCCAATGCTCTGCTCTTCCCCAGTGCTCCAAGCCTCACTCCTCTCACTTTTACTGGCATTGAGAATCTTTCGCCCTCGCCCGATGGTCAAAAAATCCTTTTTTATAGTGCATCAAATTCCGCCCAAAAGAAAAACGGACTGTATATTCTAGAACTGAGTGATAACTCTTTGTCACTGCAACGTGGCGCACGGCAAGTCAGTCAAGACAGCTCAAGCCTAGATCTCACTACCGCTAAGTTTATTTGGTCACCTGATAGCACCCAAATTATTGTTTTTGGTGCAAACCGAGAAGTGTTGCTTGATGTTAGCCGAGTCAATGATCTTGATGCACTTGCAGATATTAGTTTTCGCAGAAAACAATTATTGAGCGATTGGGAGGACGAAATGGCGCTGAGAGAGCAACAGTTCTTAGGCAAGTTTCCTCCAGCGTTAATCAAGATTGCAACGACCAGCGCCACCAATGTTTTCTTTTCTCCCGATAAAAAACGCTTGTTGTACACCGCTACTGAGTCCGCGACTCTTGAACCAAATCTGATTCCTGCATTACCTGGAGCCAACTCCCAACCAGAGGAACGTCAACTCCAAGCCGGAGGAATTTATATCTATGATCGAGAAGAAGACAAAAACTTCCGCGTTGGTACCCAAAACTCTAAACCTGTATTCCCTGCCAAAAAGCTTCTTTCAACTCTGTTTGGACAAGACCAATCAGCCACCAATGCAATCGCCACCACTAGTGCTCGTCGCAGTCTGGAAGCCAGCTCCTCTTCTGAATTGGCAGATTTGTATCGAAATTATCACTCCTCTCTCTTCGCCGATACGTACCAATGGTTTCCAGATTCAAAGCATATTTTTTCTGCCGAAGATAGTCGTATTGTAATCAAGGAGTACGACAACGCCAATGCTGTTACTGTTTATTCGGGACCATTTTTCCAAAGCTTTATTTATCCCTGGCCAGATGGTAGTCGCTTATTAATTGCTACTCACTTCAATCCAGAAACCCCGAATAACTTATATGCAATCGAGTTACGATAGAATACAAAGAATAAATACGGGGTTTAGCGCGGACCTGCCCCCAAATGGGGGTGGCTAGAGTGCGTCGAAACTGAAGTAAACCTAACATTCGATACGGGGTGTAGCTCAGATGGCTAGAGTGCGTCGTTCGGGACGACGAGGTCGCT
>CAYNWG010000009.1:0-31523 GCA_964400865.1 uncultured Pseudomonadales bacterium | reverse complement strand
GATACACATCCTGAACTGCATGAAGTAAGCGCACTCCCTCATCCCAACTACTCTTGAAGACTTTTCTACCCATTATTAGACCATGACCTCCTGCTCGCTTATTTATTATTGCTTGTCTGACTGCAGCTCGCAGATTATCTTCCCCCAAACTTTCACCACCAGAATTAATCAAGCCGATTCTACCTGAATAGGCATGCAATACTTGGTATCGAACTAAATCAATTGGGTGATCAGTTAATAATTGATCATACATTTGATCGTCATACTTTGAAAAATTTAAAGCCTGAAATGCTCTAAAGGGGCTTGGCATCTTTTGTTTTACAATGTCTGCTCCCATAGATACACCAAGATGAATGGCTTGAGCAGTAACATCTACAGCTTCCTCATAAGACTGATTGTCTTTTTTATACTGATCGTTTCTGGGATAGCACCATAAAATGGTTGCCATACCGAGTTGATGTGCTCTCTCAAACAGTCGAGAAATCTGCTCAATTTGTTTATGCGAAGTATCCGAACCAAAATATACCGTGGCTCCAACAGCAGCTGCTCCAATAGTTGCAGCTTGATCGACACTAGTAAACAAAAGTTGATCGGTCACTTCTGGGAACGTCAGATGTTCGCTGTGATTAATTTTTACTACGTATGGAATCTTACTCTGATATTTCTTTGAAACCGACGATAATACCCCAAACGAACTTGCTACTCCACTACAACCACCCTCGATTGCCATCTCTAGAATAGTTTGAGGATCAAAATACCGAGGTTGCTGATAGAAAGAGTATGCCGCGGTGTGCTCAAGACCTTGATCTACAGGAAATATTGAAAGATAGCCGGTGCCAGCCAGTCTGCCGTGTTGATATAAGCGCTGGAGGTTTGCAATAACTCTGCTCGAGCGATTTGAGTCACGCAAAACTGTAAGCACACTTTCTGGTCCGGGGGATATGATTAGGTCTTTGGGAATTTTTTCACAACTATGGTTAAGTAGTGATTCCGCTTCATTACCTAATAATGTTATGATCTCTTCGTAATTCATAGATTCTATAGTAGCAAAAGAATGACTCGATTGACTAGTAGGATCGTGATACACTAGAAATTCAATGCAGCCTGCCAATTCAACCGTACTAGAAACTCCGATTGCTTACTTAAGTGCTGAGTTTGGCTTTGATCATAATCTCCCAATTTATGCTGGCGGACTTGGCATACTTGCGGGAGATACCATGAAGCAGGCTGCAGATGATCACCTCCCATTTGTCGGAGTGGGTTTGCTCTATCGCGGTCAATACATGAGGCAAACCATAACTTCCAATGGCGAACAGCTGGAGGAACAATGGTATTTTGATCCTGTGGCAGTTGGACTCGAGCATGTGTATATAGATGGCGATCAACCCATGTTTATCACTGTCCAAATTGGCAATGAGTCTGTTTGGCTGAGATGCTGGAAAAAAACCTTTTCAGATCAAACCATTCTCTATTTACTCGATTCGGAGACCGACCAAAATCCATCTCATCTGCGTAAAATAACCCAATTTTTATACACGGGCGATACCGACTACCAACTAAAACAAGAAATTGTTCACGGCGTTGGTGCAATTAAGCTACTCACTGAGTTGGGAATCGTTCCCAAGCTCTATCATCTCAATGAAGGTCGTCCAGTTTTTGCCCATTGGCAGCTTATACTCGATGTGATGAAACATCATCAGGTTGCCGCCGAAAGCGCACTGAGATTAATAAAAAACAAAATTGTCTACACCAATCACACCTTAGTTGCTGCTGGTAACATGTCGTATCCCCTCGCTGCATTAACTCCATTGGCAGAACCATACGCTAAAGAAATGGAAATCAGCACGCAACAATTACTTTCACTGGGTAGCTCCGGTAATCCTGACTCCTTTTCTGTCACATCAGCCGCGCTCAATGTATCACATATAGCCAGCGGTGTAAGTCAAGCTCATACCGATCTGAGCAAGCAAGTATGGCCAGATTACAACTGGACAAACATCACCAATGGAGTCCATCGGGGTACTTGGCAAGATTCACAAATCAAATCAGCAAGTGAAGATTCAGATACATTATGGCGAAGACACTATCAATTAAAAGAGCAACTCCGCGACTATATTCACGCAACAACTGGTTTTGGCTATGACCACCACCGTTTAGTGGTAACTTGGGCTCGCAGAATTGCGGGCTATAAACAACTCAGTGCATTATTTTCTGACATCGAGACTCTCCGAAGAATAGCCTCTCAGCAAGGTCGTGAGATTCAGTTTTTAGTGTCTGGCAAAGCCCATTTTGGAGACTCATATAGCAAGGATGTGCTCAAAGAAGTGATTCAACACTTTTCGTCTGATTTATCTGGCTTCGCTCTTTTCATCCCCAACTACAACATTGAGATTGCTCAATTTTTAACGAAAGGCTCTGACGTTTGGCTTAATACACCAATTAAGGGCAAAGAAGCGTCAGGCACATCAGGAATGAAGGCTATTTCTAATGGCGTCCTTCAGATTACTATCCAAGATGGTTGGACAAGTGAAGTGGATTGGAATAATTTGGGGTGGACATTGAACGCCGATGATCTAACCCCCAGCTTATACGAAAAACTACAAACTGCTCAGAATATGTATTTTCAAAAAAATGATCGAGGGTTTTCTGAAGAATGGGTTGGTCGGATGAAAGCATCCATCGAAATATTTGAACGATTTTCCACTGAGCGGATGCTTCGTGAATATAGAGAAAAACTGTATACAGCATGACAAAAAATGATCGCTATTTTCAGCTTATGAGTGAAAAACATGCGGAGCTATTTGCTGCATTTGATCCAATACATCAACAATTTGACAAGGATCGCTCTAATGAAGAATTATTTCATACGGAAGGACAAAAAGTGGTTGATGTTATACGTAGTTGGGAGCGACGACTCTGCTCTGGGATGGAGCGAGGTCAACATGCACAATATTCCCAGAGATTGGCAGAAAAATTCTGGACAAAAGTAAAAGGTCGGTATCCACTCATTGAATTGGTCGGCTTAAAATCAAAAACTAGTTCGAGCTTTGGTACGCCATGAACATATTTTTCGAATTGAGTCTTCTACTCACGGTAACTGCTCTCATTACTTTAGTTGTACGCAAGCTTCGGCAACCATTGGTAGTTGGGTATATTTTATCTGGAATTATTGCCGGCCCCTACGTACTCAATATCGTGAGCTCACAACATGAGTTAGAACTATTTTCTAAGGTTGGAATTGTTTTTTTACTTTTTATTGTCGGGCTCTACCTCAATCCTAAAATAATTCAGGAAGTGGGCAAAGTATCTTTAGTGACCGGACTGGGTCAGGTGTTGTTTACCTCAATAATTGGATTTGTTCTCACTTTGTTACTCGGTATTGACCGATTAGCCGCGCTTTATGTAGCCATAGCGCTCACGTTTAGCAGTACTATTATCATTTTGAAGTTAATTGCAGATAAAAAAGATCTACAAAAACTCTATGCAAAAATTGCCATCGGGTTCTTACTAGTACAAGATATCGTCGCAACGTTTATTTTAATAGCCATTACCGTTTTAAATGGTCAATCTGAAGTAGGGTTGGGCGCTACACTCTTACTCACTCTTGGAAAAGGCATGATACTATTCTCAGTGCTAGGGATGTTCCAGCGGTATGTTCTACCCAAACTCACAGAATATGCTGCTGAATCACCTGAGCTACTGTTTTTGTTTTCTCTAGCTTGGGGAACGATTTTAGCGAGTATTTTTGCAGCGCTCGGTTTTTCTATTGAGATCGGCGCACTTATTGCGGGAGTCACCCTTTCAGTTTCGCCATATTCTGTTGAGATCGCCTCGAGACTAAAACCCCTTCGTGATTTTTTTATTATCATTTTTTTTGTTCTCCTAGGCTCGCAGCTGATCCTCAGTAACCTAGCACAGTTACTTTTTCCAGCCTTAATTCTTTCTGTTTTTGTTTTAGTCGGTAATCCAATCATTGTCATTATTTTAATGAACACACTGGGCTACAATCGAAAAACAAGTTATCAGGCAGGTCTAACGGTAGCACAGATAAGCGAATTTTCCTTAATTTTGGGAGCACTCGGCCTTCGCCTTGGTCACTTATCGCAAGAAGTCCTCTCGCTCATCACCTTGGTGGGATTAATTACCATCGCTGGCTCAACCTATTTAATTTTATACTCGGAAAAGATTTATCCAAAAGTTTCACGCTACCTAGCCTGGCTTGAGCTGGTAAAAACCAATGTCAAGCGCAAAGGTACTGATCCGGATGATTTTGAGAGTGTAATTTTTGGCTTTGACAGAGTTGGTCATTATTTTGCTCAAACACTGCAGTCGCTTGATCACTCTTTTCTAGTTGTGGATTTTAACCCAACTTCTGCTGGAAAACTTGAGAATTCTGGATACCAGTATCGGCTTGGGGATGCGAGTGATCCAGAATTTTTAGAGGACTTACCAATTATTAAACCAAAGATAATTATTTCTACTGTTCCAGAATTGGCGACAAATATCTTAATCGTTCATGCGATGCGAGCAAAAAATAAAAAGGCCGTAATTATCCCGATTGCTCAAACTCATCAAGATGCTAGTCAACTATACGAAGCTGGTGCTTCCTATGTAATGATGCCACATCATTTGGGTGCACAATATATGTCAAAATTGATTGCACGCTATGGTAGTGATCATAATTTGTATGAAACGTTAAAAAAACGCCATGTTACTGAACTTGCAACACTTTTTGGCTAGTAGTGACGCTTGCTTATTTACTGTTTAAGTCTATTCGATATCCTTTATCAGTGAACTTAAAACCATTGGCTTCATAAAAAGCATGTGATTCTGTTAGCTGGCACCCGCATAATAGTTTGATTACTGAAATATTTTGTTTTATGCAGTATTCTCGTATTGCTGCGAGTAATTGCTTTCCAACTCCACGATTACGAAACTTTTCATGAACTACTAATTCTTCAATATGCGCTCTGTCCCAACCATGTCGCACATTGGTAATAATCTGGATATTTGCAAGTGCAATCAATTCAAAATGTAGAAAAACTAAAAAAAGTTTCGATTGACTATTAATTATTTTACGAATCGCACATTCTTGCTTTTTGAGCGTGGTCTCAATTGTGTACGAATCCCAATCTTTATGATTTTGAATGCTTTCGGTAATTTGTTCCAATAAATCGATAATCGCTGGTCCATCTGATATTGAAGCAAATCTAATTTTAAGATTATTCAGCATATGAACGATTGTATTGTACATCGAATGTCTATTGAAATATAGTAATTTTCCCCTGAGAGTGTCGCTGAAACTCAGGGGATAGTTGTGTCACGGCTCAACCAGGATAATGGTTGCTTCCACGACCTGGCTCATTGAATAGTTGTAGGAACCTTTACCAGAGGCACCGCCGCCACTCCCTTCTACTCCACCAGCAAACATAGCTTTCCACCCAGTAACGTGAAAATCCGACTGGGAGTATGTTATCTGTGCAGCTGCACTGGCGTTGGTGCTCATTTTCGCCAGCATAACGAAGGTAGCTTCTGGGTTTTGCTTGGTTGCAAGCTCAAGAGCCTTGGAGATTACCGGCCAAAGCTCCTTCCGGCCTTCGAAGTCTGAAGTAGCTATCTGAATGGATGCTACCTCATGTGCCTGCCCAACAGAAGCTGCCAAGATGGCTTCGGCAAACTTCTGTTCACTCAACTCAGGAGTCGACCCAAGGCTAATCGGCTCTTTTAGCAGATCATCTCTTTCACCACCGAGAGCCTGACGAAGAGCCTGAGTCATTAAACGCTGGGGGAATGAGTATTGAACGAAACTTCCCCCAGGGCTTACTATTTTTACATAAACCAGATCTCCGACGTATCGGAGATAGGTCTTGTACTGAGTGTATGAATTGCTGTACTCCACACCTAGCCGATATCGAAGTGTTATTGAAGCCTGGGCACAAATTTCTTCAATGTACGAATAGTGTGTGCTCTGGGGAACCCTGGCATCATTGGTATACCACCAATGATGGTACCAAGATCCGTCCATCAGCGCCGGTGATGTTGCAAACACCGCTGATAGCGCTGGTTTAAAGTCTTCAGTCAGTCGATTGAGTTTTTTTTGCTCCACCAGGACCTCATCGTACAGGGCTATGTCTGGTGTAACTCGAAACATATCGTCTTGTGTGTGTTGAAACACAATTGGCACAGTTTGATGGTACTTGTACAGCTCCTCCTCATCTGGGGAGAATACTGCATAATTGTACTGCTTGTCACATACAAGCTCGGGAGGCATCTGTTCAGAACATGCGGTGAGTAGACTGCACAATACTACAAAGCACAGAACAAGGAGCCATTTCATTTCACACCTCGGTTGCGACACCGATTTAATCTCCACACCTACTGAAGAACAAATCGGTGTCGTAACGTTGGTAAATATTTGCGACACTTTTTTAAAGAGCTTGCATAGTACTTCATTAATTAACCGCGATTGGTCAACCAATAAACTAGCAAACACCTATAGTATAATCTATATGTTATTATATATCAATTAATTTCATGTCCATCGAAAGGGTTGCGACTATTTATCAGCTGCCTTTTTTGAATAGTGCTGCCAAATAGCATGATCTAGTATTGATGCCTGCACGCCCAACCTGTCAGCGCTCTGTTCTAAAATTGTTACAATTTTACGTTCAGGAAATTTCTTACCCGTAGCGTCGTATACTGCACGAGAAATATGTACATCTGGCTTAATTGTGTTTGCTCCGCAAAGAATTCTTAAATACTGGAATGTTGTAAATCCAATCCCGCGAACTTGAAAGGAAACAAAATCTTCTGGTTTTGATTCTTTCCCCCACTTTCTAAGAGCCTCTAATTCACTCTCTATACCAAATTCTTTCTGTATCATCAAGAATTTTTTTACTAAATCTTCTAAAATCCTGACTCGCTCAAGGTGGTTATACTTCCAAATGCGACAAAATTCTTCGTGTCCTATTGTAGTAATAAGCAATAAGAGATCATGCAAACTTTCTGGCCCAGACTCTTGAAAGATTTTTAATCTAGGTACTACCAATTCATTATAATTTCTATTCATCGAGAGTACTGCATCAACAACGATCAGAACTGGGTTAGTATAGGAATGCTCAATTGGGCTCATGTCGTATGACAAATCTAGCTTGCCTATATGTTCTAAGAATTGTTGAATGTATCTCTCATCAGTAGCCGACTGGTTTTCTGGAGGAAATATTTCTAGCTCATTTTTTGCAAATAGCGACATACATTTTTCTGAGTATTCTACCTTACGATTTTACTTTCAATGAAGCTATCTCCTAAGATGATAAAATAGTATCTATATGAAAAACTTGCAAGCGTATTTTTTAGTACTTGTTGCTTCATATTTTATAGTCGGTTGCACCATCCAACCAAATAACCGGAAAACGAATGAAATACAGGAACCGACCCCCATTTCAGCAACCGTTACTCCAGGGCCCACAGCATCAATTGAAATGAACCTCGGTCAGCACAGCAGTCAGGCTGAAGCCTATGACAAACTCTGCGCATGGGTGGATAAATCAGATATCATCATCGAGCTCTCATTCGCGGATGGAGTTGTAAAAGATACTTCGTATGAGGCTGGCTTTGCCCTTAGCTCTATTGAAAGAACTGCTCGCCTAGCTCGTGAAGGCTGCAATTACCGAACAGGATTTAAATTTTCAGAATTAGCAGATAAAGGAGAAGTCCAAGTTGCTGTTTGGGGATACAATGACAATCGCAAGCGTCAATTACTGAACGAGCCAATTAATCTCACCTTTGACTCAGAAGGCAAACCAAGTGTTGTATTGCCTATATTAATTACAGTCTTAGACTAAATTAGTTACTTCTTCAAAACCGAAGTGCAATACATACAGCGCCTCGCATCAATTGGGATTTGACTCAGACACTCAGGACAAACTTTTTCTGTTGGATCCTTTTTTTCTTCTTTTTTCATTGCGGCCATAATTTTATTCATCGGCACAATTACACCAAAATAAATTACTCCCGCAATCGTGACGAAAGCAATCACCGCATTCATAAAATTACCGATCATTAATTTACTATTATTCACAGTAAAATAAATATTCGAAAAATCTGGTTGACCACCTATAGCAGCAATAATTGGTGTAACTATATCTTTTACCAAAGATGTAACAATTGAACCAAAAGCTCCACCGATTACAACCGCTACAGCTAAATCTACTACGTTACCCCTAAATACATAATCTCTAAAACCATTTAAGACGTTCATGGGTTCCTTTCTTAATTGCTATTTATACTTTTAACACAGCTAATACGGTCGTCGAATACTCCACTTCTACTAGAATTTTTTTGGCAATTTTCTTTTTATTAAGCCTGCTGATTATTTGTTCCTCTTCGTTAATTTCCCAAAGCGAAAAACCTGATTTTTCTAATAATTGAAGATAGTTTCGCCAATCACATCGAGCAAGTTGCAGACCAAATGGCCATAATTCACTCAGAATCACCTTGATCCTTCTTTTTTTCAAAAGTTTTTTTGCACCCAATAGAGCAAAATGCTCATATCCTTGAATATCTATTTTTAGTAGATCGATTGTAGTTGCAGTAACATCAAAATAGTCGTCTAAAGATAAGACACGGACTTGTTCTGTTTTTCTTGTATCACCACTATCAAAAGTTCTATGATCTCCCAGATTATCTGGGCTAATGTACAACGTAATTTCGCCACTACTTTGCGCGACTGCTACTTGTTCGCATACGACACGACTTAGTTTGTTTTCACTTATAGTTTTTTCTAGGCTTTGAAAATTTTTCACATCAGGTTCAAATACAAAGATTTGCGAGTTTTGTTTGGAGTAAACGGCTCCAAGAAGTGTGAAATATCCAATATTACCCCCAACGTCAACAATGGTACTGGATTTTTTTGCGATTTTGATAAAATGCTGTGTTACGAATGGCTCCCAATTACCACTTTTCGCAAGGGTGGCGGAAACCACCGTATCCATCGGATTGATATACAAAATTTTCCCCTCAATGATTACGTAGTTCTTTTTGAACAATGCGACGAATTTTCTAGTAAGTCGATATTTTTGTAGCCTAGAAGATATAAAATAGCCCAGTCCTTCTTGGAAAAGATCGTGCAGATAGATTTTTACCCTTGAATTTGTCATGCAAACGTTTGTTATTGTATCAAATGATTCATCGTAATTGTTTTTCTAATTTTATTAGCCTGTTTCTTGAGATACAATCCAATGATTAATGATTAACGAAAAATCAAATCTACAAGAGCATGTCGCAGCTACTGATACGGAGTATCATTTGAGATTAAAACGCGCGCATCGATATTTAGCATCAGCAACTCAGGAATTAGTTCTTGCAAAACAAAGGCTGTCTTCAGTTAGTGCTGATGCTTCAGGCTTAAACAGAATTCACACATTTCTTGAAAGACAACAGGCAAAAAGTATAGTGGCGCTCTTAGAGTATCGGGTTTGTTATTTACAGCAAGAATTGCTTTTTATTCGAGCTAAAAATCAGGCAGATATTGAGTATAGATTTCTGTTACGTAAAGAATTTCCTGCAAAGGTATCTCACAAATTTGTCGATGATCCAATTTTATTTCACGGTGCAAACCTGATTGCTACTTTAGAGATTATTCAGTCAAAATCAATTTCTTCAAGCACAGAGAGAGGAATGGGTCAAATCAGCTATGACGTTGATGGTTATATCTCTGTTAGCACCGCTGAGAGTGTCCAAGTTAGTTTAATTGATTATACTGGGATGAAAGATTTGTTTATTCCAATGGGCTGCTTGTTTATAATTAAAAGCCAATCAAGTACAGCAAGTGTGACGACAATACAAAGTTTTCCCATGTTTAAGGATGGAAAGATTAATACTAATTTAGTAGCAATATTAGCATCCGCTGAGTCTCTACCTATAGTCAAATCAAAACTAATTGAATGTGGATATCCAGCAGAAACTGCCCAAGAATATTTTTCATTTTTAGAAGCCCAAAGATGAAAATAATATTCATTGATGCCTCGCTAGGATTTACGATTCACTCACTCTGTTCGTTTACCTGCACTAGGCGGGTGTTTCGTACATGCTCACCACTCGCCGTCGCGAACCAAGAGCTTCAAATCTACCAACGAAGTCAATGAATATTTCAGCAGTTGCTGAAATATTCATTGATGCCTCGCTAGGATTCGAACCTAGATTCTGTGGTTCAGAGCCACATGTCCTGCCCTTAGACGACAAGGCAAATTTCAAACAATTGTATTGTAGCAAATTACTTCCTGACATAAAACATCAGTACCCCATCAATATGCTACGATATCAATAATAATGTTACAAACAGAAATGCTGCAGTCCGATCGTGAGACCTCACGTCAATATACTGCTGAAATTTCTGAGGCATTAGATACTAATCCTCCAGAGTCGTGGTGGTACTCAGTCGCAAAAAAGATCATTAGGTTTGAACGCCATCTATATACAATCCAGTCAACAGCTGTACGCGACCACATTCAAGACAAAATCAGACAGCTCAAAATGATACTGAGAGAATCCCAAAATCTCTACATTGCTTCACCAATTGACATTGTCGAGTATACAGAAAAAGTTATTATGTCGCTCTCCATGGAGATGGCTCTTATCTTTGAAGAAACAAGGGAACCCATTGAAGAACATATCGTTTCTTTAGATGACTTAGTCCGCACATTTCCCCATAGATTACGAAAAAATGAATCAATGCTAAATGACACATCAATTATTGAACTAGAAATTCGCCATCCCGATCCAGAAATTGATCAATGGTACTCAATTCCCATACCAAATCAAAAAATGATTTGGCACAAGGGTGGCCCAGCAAGAGCATTACTGAATTTGATCGCAGACGCACCCCTATCGATGCAAATCGCTGAATTTCCCTGGAATGATTTTGATGTTATCACAGCCGGAGATGACGTTTACGACACGGCAATTAGTGTTGGGGTAGATCCCGATGGAGTTGAGTACATGGGAGAAAGTACGCTCAATTTCTCTCGGTTTGCGTATGGCCGTGATACTGATCAAAATCAATGTTGTTTGGGCTCAGATGGATTACACTACTCAACAGCAGCTCTTCGGGCAGCTCAAACCGGTCACATTAATGTTGTCGGTAAGTACATTGCTAATAAGGCTATATATGGAATTGACTCAATGTATGCGGAAGGAATCAGCCTCATAAAACCCAGAGGATTAATGCGGTTGGTAAAAAATCTAGTAGAGGGAAAAGCTATTTCCTTTGACTACAAACCTATTAATGCCAATTTCGATATTGGTATTTATGTGCTTTTTCTAGCGAAGAAATGGTCAAAAAGACCTAACTTTCCAGAATTGCTTCAAAAACTCTTTGTCCTGTTACAACAAATGGGACAGGTACGGAGTGGAGAATACTCAATTATCCACGTTTTGGATCGAGCCCATAAAGATTACCCGTTTTTTGATTTTGATAGAGAAATCAAAACAAAAACAGATCTTACTCAATGGAAAGCAAAAAAATTTGTCAAGCAGTTTGACAGAGAATTAGCCTGGTTATTTGACTTTCCAACAACCCTAGAACTAAAACGGTCTGATGATGACGAAGTACCAATAACTATTTCTCTCGATCAGTTTACCGCGTCTGAAACTGAGTCGAGATCAATTAAAAACTGGTGGGATAATTTCTTACTACAATCTAAGGAGAGGACTAATCAGTTTGAATCAAAAGAAATCTCACAGTACCAAAGAATATTTATGAAAGACCAATTTTCTATCCTGGACGAAGCTTCTGGAATAATTGATGAGGATTAACTTGCACACTTACTATGCATTTTGTTATGCAATGGTTGTTTTATAATTCGTCGCATGTCTTCGCTTGCCTCGATTCTACTCGTGGAATCTGACAAAATTCTTTCTCAACAGTTGCTGGCAATATTGCACGAAATGAGTGCAGCCACCACTCAGTGTTTTACCATCGCAGAAGCTTTTCGAGTAATTGATTTAACTAGATATGATCTGGTCATTGTTTCAAGAGAAATGTCAGATGGCGATGGCATTGAAGTGGCAGAGTACTTAAATGAAACTGCGCTGAGCACAAAGATTCTAATTATCTCTGCACAAAAAATATCACTTCAAGAAAAAATATCGGCATATCAAGCTGGAGCCACTGATTTTTTAGCCAAACCAATTGAAATTCTGGAATACAAGTATAAGATCTCAGCTTTACTCCAACTTCAAAAAGTTATGCCAAACAAAATATTACATTATGCATCAATTAAATTGAATCCAAATACTGGGACACTGTATTTGGGAGATGAAAAGCAAACCCATTTACGGAAAAAAGAATCAGCAATCTTAACTTGCTTACTGAGACATCGACCCAAAATAGTGACTAAATCAATGATAATTGACTATGTTTGGGGCGAAAGTAAAAATATGCCCACACATTCAACTGTAGATGTGTATATTCGAAGATTACGTTCACATTTGGGAAATTCTCATCAGTTAATTAAAACCGCAAGAGGATACGGATACTATTTGGCAGAATAACTACTTAACTTCGAGAGTCTTGCTGTACTCAGTAATATCCCAGATTTGTAAACATGGAGCTGAGTTTGGTCGACAAAATTCAGTAATCAATCGATCTTCAGGCAATGTCATTCGCATTCTATGACTGTTGACTACCAGCCATCGTTCATCGGCAGATGTGGTTTTATTAATAAACCACTCGGGGATATCCCATACAGGCTGACCAATTCCATCAATTGATAAGTTTGATACATCTTGATTATGTAAATATAAAAGTAGCGCATCGGGTAATGTGCCAAAATACCCCTCCGTTGCCACAGCAATTCTCCTCGATTTGTCCACGGATTGGAGTAATTCAACAGTTTCAGCTATTCCATGCCCAGATGACCACTCTTCCAGATATTGCATCCGATCAACTGCCACCATTGGTACGGCATTACTATCGATCATTGCTTGTACATTCCATTGTCCAGCAAAAGCCAGTATGTTGGCGCAATATAAAGCCAAACCTAAGGCAATAATAGCGCGTTTTTGCAGACTTACGGCATTGATTTTTGTCAGTACTGCATCCACTATTAAACCGGAACTCAAGGTGAAAAAAATACTTACAGGGAGTAAGTATCTTGGATAATATACCTTGGCCAATAAAATCATTGGCAACATAAAACAACTTGCAGCGAGTAATAATAACAATTGCTTACGACGATGCTTAACAAAGAATAGTCCAACGATTGGAGATATCGCTACCAACGGACTCAGATAGTAAATTATCGATTGAGTAGTTAAACCAGAGTTAAAAAATAATACTTTCCAACCTCCGGTTAGGAAATCAGGGATTGAATACAGGAAATCACCCCCTCGACTAAATAATTGTGAAAATGCGGGTAAAATTGATGTAGCTACAAAGAGGACTAATGAGAGTGAAATACCTGCAAACGTTAATCCGAGAGTGATTAAATAGTTGCGATTCTGTTTTTGTTTATTTAGTAAACTGATTGGAATAAGCGCCAGTAAGAATAAAACTGCAGGTAATTTTGTCCAAATTGCTAAGAAAAGTACTATTCCCAAGCCTACAACATACTTCGAACTTGCTTGAAGTTTTTTTTGAAACAGTATGGCCTTTTCTGACATCTCCATCACAATTAAAATCGATAAACTTAACCAAAAAGTCAGAAGTGAATCCATTAAAGCCATGCGCTGGTAAAAGAACCAAAAAGGGAGAATTGACGTAAGCAGCATCACCCAACAGGTACTGAATTTATCTTTCGTCAGTTTCCACGTAATTATTCCGAGTACTATTGTCTGAAATAAACCAATAATAATTGAAACAAATCTTCCAGCAAACAGTTGATTTTCTACTAGCCTCAACATGGGCACCATGGTCCAAATGAAAAGTGGTGTTTTGCCATCGTTCAGGGGAAATATCCAATATTGTTTTGCATCATCAAGAATCAGTTGGGCCCAGCGTATATAAATGGCCTCATCTGCAAATACTGGCAGTGATTCGAGTTTAATCAGATGAATGATGAAATATACAATGACGGCAACGAAACCAAAAAGTAGATATTGGATCAGCTTTGTTTTTTTTCTCACTCCACTATTGTATCAACTATCTGTACGTTTGGCTGTGAAATTATCTACAAGACAAAATAGACAAAAAACTATAAAACCTCCCAACCAGGTGATAATTATTTCATGTCGAGTAATTAGATCTGAATACTCACCCCACCACAACCAGGGTACATATCTAAACAAAGAACTGACAGAAAATGCTAGCAGCAAATATATCCAGTGTTTTCCCCACTTGTTCAAATGCTTTTTTATTGAAACTAATGGCAACAATGATATTTTAGGTAATTCTCGATTTGAAACTGAGCTTTTTACCAATAAAGGCAACAAGCTTAGACTCCATAGTAAATACCAAGGTAAGAACCAACGCGATCGACTTGTGAGAAGGGGCAGAAACAAAAGAATGCTCAGTATCCACGGTAAAAGCTGTTCAAAATAATTAAGAAAGGAATTAAAGAAGGATGTTTTGAGTTTATTTTGAAATTGCAACATGACTGCAAGTATGCTTCTGGTTTTTTTTGGAGTGCTCCAATTGATCGCTGATAGTTTGCCAACCAGCAACCAAACTGGAAGCAGTAGCAACGTTGCATACTTTGTACTGGCTGAAAATAATAAACTCAGCAAAGAAAGTCCCAACCAATGTATTTGCTTCGGCCGATATAATAAAATCAAGAAGGCCAGTAGGGCTGGAACCATCATCCATAAATCGTTGTGTGCATTACCCACAATTTCTATTAATACCAAAGGATTTAGCAAGACTAGTCCCAACTGCCAATGTTCTAGGGCTGTTTTTTGTTGTTTTTTCCAGAACCACACAATCAAGCTATACAATACAAGGCTTAATAATGCAAATAGTTTAAAATTCAGCCAAGTTAAGAAAAAAGAACCAAACCCAACCATATATGGAATTAGGGAGATTGCGGTCCAACCATACCAGTAGGGAGCTGACGTATGAGTATTATGCATGAATCTAGTCCATGGGTCGTAAGAGTACTGGAGTGCTACTTCACTATGAGGATTGGCTTGGTATTCAATTACCATTCGAGCATTAAAAATATAGTTAAAAACATCATGAGACAAAGCATTATATGAAAATAGTAAAGGTGAAATAATGAGTAAGTAGATACCCATCGCAATGAGAAGCTGTTTGAATGATTCTATTTTGAACTCTAATTTTCGTAGCAACCAAGTCGTTATCCCATAGTTTATGAATAGTAAACTAATCAGAATAACGTAGACGGTTGTTTGAAATGGCCTGTTGTGAAAAAACGTTTGCCACGCCCATTGTTGAAATTGCCAATATGGAGTCCAGTTAATCAGTACTAAATTTGGATCTGTCAAACCATATGACCAGACTGAGTATCCAGTCAAACCTATTATAAAAACCATCAGACTTAGATATAGTAAGGATGTTATTTTTTGACCAGTTTTCATGGTTGATTATTGTACTTACCCATGAGTGAGGCTAGTTTTATTTTCAAGAGATCTCTAAACATACGAAGACTATCTTTGATCGGACTAACCCGATTGGTTTTCATATGATGCCATTTAATTGGTACTTCACGAATTGAGTAATTTTTTTTAATCGCTAAAAATAATAATTCAACATCAAAAGCGCCAGTAAAAGCGTCTTTAAATTTAGCTTGGTTACCGTATACCACTAATTTAGGAAATAAACTCAGAGTAGCTTTCTCAGAAAATAGTTTAAAGCCACACTGAGTATCAAGTACTCCTGGTACAGCCACCATCTGTACCCAAAGATTAAATCCCCTACCCATTAGATGGCGATACCATGGCTCCTTATCCCTTTTTGCTCCCACCATTTCACGGGAGCCTATCACAATGTCAAAACCCTGTTCGGCTCTTTCTAATAATTTTTTTACTTCAGAAATTGGAGTTGATTGATCAAAATCGGTAAATAATCTCCAGCTACCTTTCGCTTTTAACATTCCTGCTGTTACTGTCAAGGCTTTGCCTGCGTGTTTATTACGTAAAACTCTTACGTTCTTATTTTTTTGAGCAAATTCTTCTAATGTTACAACACTGCCGTCAGTTGAACCATCATCGGAAATGATAATTTCCCAAGAATATGATTGCTGAGATAAATATTCAACAACTTGATCCAACAATCCTTTAGTGATGTTCTCTTTTTCATTATACGCCGGAATAATTACTGATAAATATGTCATACACAAAGATTGTACACTAAATTCTCTCCCCAAATTCTTATTTTCTCCATATGTATGCTTCTGAGCCAGAGGGTAAATTGATAATTTGTTTCTGGTTGACATCTTTAAAGGTGGCGATTTCAAAAATTGGCAGTTCGTCGATTGCCTCAATCGGGACAGCTTCTTCGTTGATTACTACCAGCGCGCTGACATCATTGAGATTGTCGTGATCTGGATTAAGCGGAGTCTTTCCCTCAATTGTGTCCAAAAAGTAACGATAGTTTTGGCCATAATAATCTTTTGTTTCTGAAAGTAAAACAATGTTATATTTTTCATTCGGCTGAATATTGTCTGCAATTACTTGAGCAGACGCAGCTAATAGTGGTAAAGGGGTACCAGTGGGTTTAAAAGAAAGCTGTGAAAGATTCTGATATATGAATCCACCAAGCAGAAGTACTACCAACGCTCGGCCAATATATCCACGCTGCCATACAAAACTACCTACTAATCCAAACAAGAGTAATACAGCCGGAACAACATACAAAACATAATGATCGTACAAGCTATGAGAATATGCGCTGGTACCAAGAATTGCGGTGAGTACAAACAATATCACAATTACCTCTCCTTTTGAGAAATGCTTTTTCTTAACTAGTAACCACAATACACCAAGTAATGTTAGTGCTAAGAAGATGGTATTTCTAGTTCTTTGCTGACCGATATACATATCAAACAATAACTGCATCGACCTACCATGAGTTTCTTCCGCAATGGTCCACAGCTTGCTCAAAAAGTTTGTGGATTCAAATGTAGTGATTGAATTTTCTCCGCCTAATAATTGCTGTAGAGCTAAGTAATTAGTCCCACCGTGCTTCACATCAAAAATTATCAGAGGACTCAAAAATACTAAACCGATGCTAATGGCGAAAATAATATTTTTACTTAGAAGTGCCAATTTTTTTTTGTTTTGAAAGTATTCTTTCATTTGCAGAAACAAAACTAACAAAGCGGGGAATACACTTAATAAAGCGATGTAATGGAGTTGAATTAAAATTGAAAAGAAAACTGCAACTAGTGGCCAATAACGAGGATGGTTTTTCCACGCACGATGTAGTGCCCACATAAATAACAAGCCAAATAACGGAGCCGGGTTAGGATTCCAGCTAAATCGACTATATGTGATCACTACGGAACTGAATGTCACACAAATAGTAGCAATAAGAGCAGCTTTTTTTCCAACTATTTCCTTACCCAGAATATACATCAGTGGAATCGTAATGATAGATAAAATAGCAACTGCATACGCAGGGCCAAGTGGGCTTGGATACGTCAACCAAAGCCAAGGTACCATAAAATAGTAATACAATGGCCCAAGATACATATTTCCGATGCTGGTAACCGGACCAATAAATACTAGGTCACCTTGTTTGAACATTCGGGCTACTCTAATTGCGTCTCTGCCCTGATCTCCCAAAAACTGCAGAGTTTCTGGTAGTCGATAAATTCTAAACCACGAACCAATTATGGTTAATAAGATGAGAATCCAGAATAATTTTCGCTGTAATAAAACCATACTATGCTATTTTTGTTTCCAAACAAATTTGTTATATGCTGTGAAATTCCAAACCATACCGATAAGAATACCTACTATCATGAATAAAAATCCCGTGTCAAATATAAATGCATTCCCTAAAAGTATTTGTGTTAGCGGAATAGCAAATAAAGGAATTGTGTCACCAATTACAAGTTTGCCCAACGTAGCGAGTACTGTCTGTATTCCCACCGAGCCAAAGCTGGCAACATTAAACGTAAGAAATTTCTTTGGGATTTCTGCTAGAGAAAGTGTTCTGTCGTTAAATGTCCAAAGGTTGGATAATACAAAATTAGAAGCTACTGCTAGTTCGGCTGAAAAAAAATAAGCGAAGCTATATTGCATGAACTTTCGGAATATAGCGAGTGAAATAAATTGCACCACTGCTCCTATTCCACCGACTATTACAAATTTAAAAATGCGATTTCCAAGCATTTCTTGAATCCTCACTCGAAAGATATACAAAAGAGTATTTTTCATATATTCCGGACCAATTTTTGACTTACCTTTGGTTCTATCCCTAAAAGTATAGGGTATAAATCCCAATGAAAGACCTTGTTTAACCGCGTTGTAGAGAAAACCTATCTGGAATGTATAGCCAAAAAATCTTTCTGATTGTAAAAAGGGAACAACTTTTGCATATGTTTTTTTTGTAATTGCCCTAAATCCGGAAGTCCAATCTCGAATAGAAAAGTTAGTAAAAACCAACATAATAATTAAGTTACCTACCATGCTCATTAGTTTGCGATGTAAGCCCCAATCTGCCGGAATAGCTCCACCATTGCTATATCGGGTTCCCAGAACCATATCTTTACCGTCGTCTATCATTTTTAGAAACAAGGGTATTTTTTCTGGAGGATGCGATAAATCAGCGTCAAACTCAAATACAACATTCGCATCTAATTTTGAAAAAGCGTAGCTCATCCCAGCTAGGTAAGCTCCTCCCAAACCCATTTTTTTGGGGTTGAGTAAAAGATGAACTCTTTCATTTGTTTTTTGAATTTTTTTAACTTCGTCGGCGGTTTTGTCTGGCGAAGTGTCATCAACGACCAATATTTCAATTTTCCATGATTTTTCATCAGCTACTTCAGCGAATACCGCTTTTATAGTTTCTGCAATATTCTCTTTTTCATTATATGTGGGAATAATAACGATGGCTTTTTTCATAGTTTGGCTTCTAATTCTAATTCTGCTTGGACCATGAGTTCGACCAACTGACTAAATGTCAAACTTGGTTGCCAATCGAGTTGTTTTTTTGCCTTACTTGCATCTCCAATTAGGAGATCCACTTCCGCAGGTCGATCATAAATAGGATTGTGTTTTATGACAGACTCCCAGTTTTCTATACCAGCTACTTTACAAGCAAGCTGAAAGAATTCTTTGACGGAATGCGTCTCGCCAGTTGCAATTACATAATCATCCGGGTTTTCCTGTTGCAACATCAGCCACATAGCTACCACATAATCTTTTGCATAACCCCAATCGCGTTTTGCCTCTAGATTACCAAGTTCAACATGTGTTTGTTTGCCCAACTTAACCCGAGCAACTCCATTGGCAATTTTTCTGGTTACAAATTCCAAGCCTCTTCTTGGTGATTCGTGATTAAACAAAATGCCAGAGACAGCGTACAAATCATATGATTCTCGATAATTGACGGTAATCCAATGACCGTAAACTTTTGCCACTCCATAGGGAGAACGTGGATAGAACGGTGTAATTTCGTTTTGAGGAACTTCACGAACTTTACCGAACATTTCCGATGAGCTGGCTTGATAAAAACGTGCCTTTGGGCAAACTAATCTGATTGCCTCTAACACTCGGGTGACTCCAAGAGCGGTAAATTCACCAGTTAATACAGGTTGCTCCCAGCTTGCTTGCACAAAAGATTGAGCAGCCAAGTTATACACCTCGTCTGGTTGAATTGATTGTAAAGAATTGTTTATAGATCCCTGATCTATCAAATCTCCAGAAATTAAACGCAAATTGGGATGATGCATGATCTGTTCTATGCGAGCAAAGTTTTGCGTGCTGGTTCTTCGAGTGAGACCATAGACCTGATAATCCTTTTCCAAAAGTAGTTCCGCCAAATATGAACCATCCTGACCAGTAATTCCAGTTATAAATGCTTTTTTCTGCATATCTCTATCACCCTTTCTAATTACTATGTTGTGTTCTCCACCAGTGTAACACTCGCAAAAGCGTTTGGTCACGACTGATCTTTGGTTGCCATCCTAAAGCTGCTATTTTATTTATGTCGGCAACCATTTCTGGTATATCGGTTGGCCGCAATTTAGTTTGGTCAGTTTCAATCGTGATTGGAACCGATGCAAATTCGAGTAACTCATTTAGAATTTCTTTCATGGTGACTGATTTGCCACTGCCAATGTTGTACACTTCACCCACCACGCCTACCTGCATTACCAGTTGGTATGCTGCCACAACATCCTTTACATCGCTAATATCTCTTTTAGCGTCAAGATTACCTACAGATAGATGAGTCCGCTTGCCAAGTTCAATTTCAACTATTTGAGATGCAAATGAAGGAATCGCAAAATCAACAGTTTGACCTTCACCAGTGTGATTAAATGGTCTAACTCTTAAAACATTAAGTTTCCTGCTCAAAAAGTAGCTATATGCCAATAAATCCTGAGTAACTTTTGAAACCGCATAGGGACTCAAAGGCCGGAATGGGTGATTTTCTCCAATCGGTAATTCACCAGGTAACGAGAAACCATATTCTTCTGCGGAACCAATAACCAATAATCGAGCATCTGGCGAAAACTTAATAATTGATTCAAGAAGATTGATCTGGATACTAGAATTGTTCTGAATTACCCTTGCTGCCTGAGCGTAGCTGGATGACACTGAGGCCATAGCCGCCAAATGATATATCTCTACGGGTTGAATTCGCTCAACTAATTGATCTAGAGCCACACTATCCTGCAAATCTATTCGGTGAATTTGATTTGGCTTGAACTGCTCAAAAAACGTTGGAAGTTTATTTCCAAAATGAGTCACGTTAATTTCAACTGATTCCGATGAGGGATCGTGTAGTAAATGTTCAACTAGATGGGTGCCCGCAAAACCTGTTCCACCCGTAATTAATATTTTTTTCATCTCAGTCTCCTCTTCCAATGCCCAGATACTGATAGCCCCAAATTTTCACTAATTCTGGTTGTAATTGATTTCTAGTATCAATCAGAAACTGCCCGTGTTTTGTTCGTACAGATCCATAGTTAAAACTGCTGATTTCTGGCCATTCGGTCACAATAATAATTACATCCGCGTTATCGCAACTCTCGGCTACGCTGTGTTCTTCTGAATAGCTATTTTGCCAAGTTTTTTTTACTATTGTCGTACCCTTCAGAGTTGCTTTTGGATCAAAAGCAGCAACAATTGCTCCAGATTGGAGCAGTAATGGAATTAGTTTAGTGCTTGGGGCCTCACGAGTGTCATCCGTATTTGGCTTGAAAGCCAAACCAAGCAGTGCTACTTTTTTACCACTCCATCCACCAACTTGTTGCGCGAAATAATCAAATAATCGAGGTAGTCGTTGCTCATTCAGTTCTTGAATTTTATTAAACAGGTTTTCTGCCTCTCCCACTTGTCGAGAAAAATAGGCGAGTTCTTTCACGTCTTTGGGGAAGCATGACCCCCCATAACCCAATCCTGGATACCAGTAATGTGAACGAATGCGCGGGTCAAAACCAATAGCGGCAATAACTTCTTGCACATCAGCGTGATTTTTCTCGCACAAGTCAGCTATTTGGTTAATAAAAGTAATTCGAGTAGCCAAATATGCGTTTGCCGCATATTTGGCCATTTGAGCTGAGGCTAGCTTGGTTCTTACGATTGGTGCCTTAAAAGGTTGGTGTAGTGTCTCGAGCTTGCTGAAGGTCCAATCATCTTCTGCGCCAATGACGATTCTGGCTGGATGTAACGTATCACTGACTGCGCTTCCCTCTCGTAAAAATTCTGGTAATGTTGCAAGAGTGTAGTTAACCTTAGAATTTTTTTTCAATGCAACCACTACCTTTTCCAGCGCCTGGGGTGGCACAGTAGATTTTATCGCAACAATGGTGTTATTTTGAAGTAATGGTGCCATAGATTCGATAGCTGACAAAACGTATGACAAATCAACACCGCCTGTTTTAGACGATGGAGTTCCCACGGCGATTAAAATTAAATCGGATTGAGGAACCGCTTCATCATACCGAGTAGTGAAAAATAAATTCTGTTTTTTTTTCGTTTCAGCAAGTAATTCTTCTAATTGTGGTTCATAAAATGGGATATTTCCAGCCTTTAATTGTTTTATTTTGGATTCATCAACGTCCAGCCCATAAACCTTATGACCAAAAGATGCGAATACTGCAGCCGTCACTAATCCAACAAAGCCAGTTCCAACAACCGTAATAATCATAAACAGAAGTATATCATTTATATGGCGCTAATCAGATCGGAAGGTTTAATCCATATATATGTTTTTATAATCCATTCAAGCACTGCCTGAGTATCTTCGTAGCGTTGTGAACTGCCCATCAATATTACTCTGAGTTGATGACCGTCTAAATTAAATTGAGTAATTAAGACTTCCCCAGCCCGCTCAGTAGTACCGGTTTTAATGCCGACTACTCCCAAATTTTTTTCTAATAATTGATTAGTCGATTTTAATACGTGTTGCCTATTTCCAGAAACATCTGAAATGATTAGCAACGGCTCTTTCACGATTGCCGCAATTAACGGGTTGCTCATAGCTTGGTTGGAAAGTACGTGTAAATCCTTTGCTGATGAATATTGACCATCTGCGTCATAACCAGTTGGGTTGCGAAAGCTCGTATGTAATAATCCTAGCTCGCTAGCTCTCTCGTTCATTCTACTAATAAAAGCCTGATATCCACCTGGGTATTCTCTGGCAAGCACTTCGGCAGCCTCATTACTTGAGGCTATTAATAAACTTTTTAGTAGGTCCTCTACAATAAATTGTTCTCCCACTGATAACTCAAGTATATTGGACCATTGGATATCTGAGCTTTGTACCGTTAAAACGGTTTCTGGTGTAAATGATTCAAGTGCGACAAGAGCAGTCATCAATTTTTGAGTCGACGCAGGCGGTAATTGAGTGGATTCATTTACGGAGAGTAAAATCGATTCACTTGTCAAATCTTCAACATAGACTGATTTGGCTGTTATTTTAGGATAATCGGTCACATTTGGGTTGTTAACCCATAGATCATTCTCTCTAGTGTTAACCAATGCTTGCCAACGTTGAGAATGTACCGGAATTGCTGAAACTGCTAGTAGCTGGGTGGGCACAACAGGCTCTATACCGAGCGATGCTCTTACCGTATCAATTTCTGATTGATGCTGAAAAAGTATCAAAACCACAATGGTTAGCATGGCTAATAATTGACTTACACGAATCCTTGGCATGGCTTGACCATCACTTCTTATTGTTAGTAATCACCTGTAATCCTAATTCACTGAGAAGTATTTCGTCTACGTCACTTGGAGCTTCCATAACTGAAGTTCTGCCGGATGAGGACATCGGAAAGGCTACTACCTCTTTGAGAGATTGCTCTCCAGCTAAGAGCATGCACTGCCGATCAAATCCCAAACCAATACCACCATGGGGTGGCGTACCCACTTCAAATGCTCGTAGCATGTGACCAATACTGGCTTCTATTTCCACTTCTGAATAACCCATGGTAGCAAAAGTTGCTCTGACTATTTCTGGTCGGTGGGCGCGAATACTCCCCCCTCCAACTTCATAACCATTGCAAACAAGATCATACTGAGTAGTTACTATTTCTGCGATAGATTCATTCTTAAGATGCTGTTCTAAGTACTCCGGCTTTGGCATGCTGAATGGATTGTGAGTAAACGTCCAACCACTTTTTCCATCGGCAACTTCGGCGGGATCATTAGAATCAACTTTCTTGAAAAATGGAAAATCAACTACCCAAGCAAATGCGAGTGTACCATCCGTTTTTTCTGATTCAGATCGCAAGTCAAATTTATCTTTGCCAAATTGATCTATTGCGTCCCGGTAGGAGAAAACTGGAAATTGCTGATCGCGAAGCTTGCCCCCAACTTGCGTGACTGCTTGCTTGACCATGCTTTCAATCAGGTTCATCAACCCCGCTTGGTCCATGAAACTTATTTCTAAGTCAATTTGAGTATGTTCAAAACCTCGGTCAGCGCGAAGATCCTCATCGCGAATACAGCGTGCAAATTGAAAATACCGCTCTATACCCGCTGTCATTAATAGTTGTTTGTATTGTTGTGGGCTCTGAGGTAGAGCATAAAATTTCCCAGGCTGAAATCTGGAAGGTACTATAAAATCTCTCGAGCCTTCTTTAGTTGATTTAGTGAGCATGGGTGTTTCAACTTCGATAAACCGATTTTCGTGTAAGATGTTCCTCCA
Organism: uncultured Pseudomonadales bacterium; assembly: GCA_964400865.1. GTDB lineage: Bacteria > Patescibacteriota > Microgenomatia > UBA1400 > PJMF01 > DAOQVB01. The sequence goes on along the minus strand of CAYNWG010000009.1, from coordinate 7,240 downwards.
TATCTGACCATACTCACTTCGAAGTCGAAGGTTTTTCTGCATTCGTTGACGACGTAAATCTAGATAACGATATTGCAACCGAATTTCCTCAGATATTGCATAACCATCATTATCTATTGGAAGAGGTAATTCCTTAGCTGAATTGAGCACTTCATATTCATGAACATCTATTTCGATTGTACCCGTGGGTAATTCTGAATTAACCATCTTATCTGGACGTTGCTTAACTTCTCCCACTATTTTTAGTACAGACTCAGTTGTTACTTCACCCATTTTTTGATATCCCACACATTGCACCTTTCCCGTTCTATCTCGCAAATCAATAAATGTGAGTTTGCCATGATCGCGCTTTGTATCTACCCAACCAAAAATAGTCACAGTTTGAGTAACCGCCGTAGTACAGTCAAGAATAGAAAATATTTGGGTTTTCATAACTCAAGTAATTATACAGAAATCTCGGAAATCCGCAGAAGAAGAATCCTGGTATAATCTACGCGAATGTCTTCAAGAAGCAGAGAAACACCGAGTACAGATAATTGTTTGGGGTTGCGGTATTACCATGAAATTGGTCAATTGGCACCTGCTGGTTACTCTTTCCCCATGTTAGAGTGGCTGGGGCTTTTTAAGCAGTTGCCACAGCTTTCGGATATTGAACTTCAGGAATTTTTGGAATTCATGGTTTTTCTCCAATCACAGCTAAATAAAAAATATGAAGTGGGTTCTTTTCTACACACAATTTATCAAATAGATCCACAAAGGATTGTACGAGAAATTGATGTAAGCTCGATCGCAATCCGCAATATAATTATAAACATGTTTGATACACTCAAACAAACTACGGAACAGGAATTCACAGCCGAATTTCAAAATGGGATCAATAGATTTTTATCAGACCAAATTGCGCTACTTAAACGTGTATATCAATAACAATAAATTGAGGAAATGATTTATTTCTCCAAGTTTGTTTTTCTAACCGACCGACGAGTGAGATTTTTGTACCAGTTATGAAATCTGTAGACCGATCGCCGTGTTTCCACCAGAGTGCTTCTATAGCAGTTTTCTGATTACCCACTTCATTTGTCTTAGAAATTACTAATTTAAGATGTTTTCCTTCAGCTCCAATCGTTTTTACACCAACAATTTGCCAATCACTCAATAATAGTAGTGGTCTAGGATTGGCCTGTCCAAAAGGAGAGAGCAATTCAATAGTTTTCACAGTATCCAGCGTGATGAGGTCGGCGTTCAGTGGACAGGTTACTTCGATTTGCTTGGGCGCAATCTCAAGTTTCAATATTTTCGCAGTTGAATGTATTTTCTTTATCACTTGCGATACTTTTGTGGGTTCAACTGCAAAGCCGGCGGCCATGGCATGGCCGCCTAACTCCAAAAAGCTATCAGACATTTGTCGTAAAAATTCAGTGATGTGAATACCTGGGATTGATCTCACAGATCCTTTTGCCAGCGCATCATTAACTGAAATTACAATTACAGGTTTGCCATACTGCTCGACTAATCTCCCTGCAAGGAGTCCAATAATTCCTTCATGAAATTCTGGACCAGCAATGACAATTATTTTGGCAGCACTTTGTTCTTGAGCCAGTTGATCAGCGCGCGTATAGAGATCTTGGGTAATTTCTTGTCTTTCGGTATTTGCTTCTTCTAGTAGGCGCGCGCGCTTTCTTGCAAATTGCTTTGTACCGCCGCACAGCAAACGAAGAGCATCCATACCATGTGAAAGTCTTCCCAAAGCATTTAATCTTGGTGCTATCTGAAAACTAACACCCCACTCATCAATCGTTGCTTGATCAATATTGCCCAGTTCAAATAATGCCTGTAAACCAGGTCTTTGAGTCGTTTTCAACGACTGAAGTCCATGAAACACCAAACTTCTATTTGCCGCAATAAGTGGCACTTGATCGGCGATAGTTGCAATAGACACCAGATCTAATAGTTGATTTATTTTAGTACCAGAGTCCTTAACTCCAGTCGTTTCAAGCAAATGTTTGGCCAAAAACCAAGCCACACCGGCACCACACAATTGAGTTGTATGCACAATCGCCAGAGCATTTGGGTCTGAGCTGGATTTTTCATGGTGATCACTGATAATCACCTCTATTCCCATTTCAGATAACGAGTTGATAGCATCATGAGCAACAATGCCATTATCAACGGTGATAACGAGGTCTGGTTTACTCTCTCCTATCATGTCGGGAATACTTCTCTGATTCAAACCATAGCCATGTGTATGACGATTAGGAATAAATGGTCGAGCAATCAAGCCCATCTCTTTACACGCCAACCAAAGTACCGCAGTAGCACAGATTCCATCGGCGTCGTAATCACCAGCGATTACAACTTTATGGTTCATTTTTTTGGCTTTGATTAGCCGCTTAACTGCCCCCGACATTTGAGTTGTTGCTATGCCAACATCTTTTAACGTCAGTTCAGTTGGGTGTGGTGGCGAAAAAAAATTCTCCGCATTAATAATCCCACGATCTTCAAGCATCCACCGTTGCAACTCTAGTTTGTCAGTAGGACTTTGGTCATGAAGCAGATGCCATTGGGCTTTTTGACTAGTCATTCTCGCAGAGCAGGATATAATGAGAGTGAACATGCTACAAGTACCATCTCAACTCACCCTAGCACTTGAACCAATGATTGTGTTGCATGAATTAAACAAAGCCGGTTTTGCAAATTATATTGTGGGTGGAGCGGTTAGAGATTTGCTGTTATCAAATGAAAAGTGGCTATTTATTGATTTTGATCTGACCACAAACGCATCGCCTCAACAGTTGTTAACAATATTTCCATTTGCCTTTTATGAAAATACTTTTGGAACTGTTAGTCTTACCTACCAGCATCTCTGGGACTTTGCTGATATTGATTTGGAATACCGAAAAGCCCGTGAGTTAGTAGTCACTTCGCATCAAATTAGGAAGACCAATCCCACCCTAATTGACTTATTGAATGCCACCAAGATTCATACTTCGCTGCTGGAACATTCTGATAGCCCTCCAATGGAAACTCAAAAAGCGGTTCTGCCTTTAATAGAGGTTACAACTTTTCGATCTGGCGAAAAATATCAAAATGGGGCTCGGAGACCAAGCGAGGTGCAATGGGGTCACTCACTTATTGAAGATTTAAAGCGTCGTGATTTCACCATCAATGCTCTTGCTTTAAAACTTAGTCCAAGTTGGGTAGAAACCACTGTCAAACAATTTACTTCTCAGCCACCGAACTTACAGGGAATTAATCTTGATCAATCAGATTTTGAATTGATAGATCGTCACAACGGAATTGCAGATTTAGAATCTGAAGTAGTGCGCACTGTTGGAATCGCCACTGAAAGAATTCAAGAAGATGCATTACGCATGTTGCGAGCAATCCGCTTTGCAGTGCAATTGGGTTTTAGTTTGGATGTTGAGCTGATTTCGGCCATCAAGCAACATGCGCTCCTGCTAAAGGATGTCAGTCCAGAGAGAATACGGGATGAGTTTTTCAAAATGCTTGTTTCGGATCATCCAAAACAAGCAATTGAGCTTCTGAATGAAACTCAGTTGCTCGAGCAAGTATTGCCCGAGTTACTTGCTGCAAAGGGTGTCCGGCAAGGTGGACATCACACTACTGATGTTTGGCAACATAGTATTGATGCCTTACAAGCTTGTCCATCAAAAGACCCGATTGTTCGACTAGCCACTTTATTACACGATATAGCTAAACCAGCAACCTACAATGATGAAAAGGGTCAACCCACGTTTTATAACCACGAGGTGATTGGTGCTCGGATAGCCAAACAGATCGGTCAGCGCCTGCGGCTCTCAAAAACCGATTGTGATCGCCTCTTCATACTCGTCAGATATCATATGTTTCACTATCAACCAGAAAATTCGGATTCGGCTATTCGTCGTTTTATGCGCAAAGTTGGCCTACAACATATTGACGATATTCTGGACCTACGCGAAGCAGATCGACTTGGATCTGGAGCACGAAAAACGAGTTGGCGTTTAGAGGAAATGAAAGAACGTATGGTGGCCCAACTACATCAACCTTTTGACATGAATGACTTAGCCGTTGATGGCCACGACCTCATAAAAGAGTTTGACCTCAAGCCAGGAAGAGTCATAGGCAGTATGCTGCAGACTCTATTTGAAATCGTCCTAGATGACCCAGAGAAAAACGAAAAAGAAGTCCTGCTAAACCTCGCTCGAACAGAATTGGAGAAATTCAAAGAATTAGCTTAAGCACGTAAATCTATTTTTTTCGTTTTTGAATCCGAACCGCCATCCAATCCCAAAAAAATAAAAAAGGTACTGCAATAAATGGACTAGAGTACGTTCCCGTTACGGCACCAATGAGGAGTGCGAGTGCAAAGTTTTTAATTGAGTCGCCACCCATTAAATAAAGTGCCAATAACATGATGATAATCGTAACTGAGTTATTTATAGACCTACTCAGAGTCTCAATTACCGCCGTGTTTGCTACAGTCCGAAATGGCAATCGGCGAAACTTCGGTCGTAATTCCCTGATTCTGTCAAATACAACTATTGTGTCATGTACCGAAAACGACAGCGTTGTTAATATGGCTGTAACAAAAAGAGTGTCAACTTCAATACCCGCATATTTTCCCAATAAACTAAATGTTCCAAGCAAGATAAGGGAGTCATGAAACATGGCAAAAATGGCAGACACACCATAGCGTAATTCATGAAAACGATACCAGACATAGAACGTGATAATAATTGAAACCAAAGCTAGTGCTGTTAAAGTTTTAACGAGTAATTCTCGACTTAAAACAGGACCAATTGTTTCAAATCGAAGTTGTTCCAAGTTCCCGTACTGGTCTCCCAACTGCATCAGAGCTGCTTGTTTTTGTTCATCCGATACAAAAGTCGACTTAATAACCACTTGTTTATCACCAGTGTTTTGTACGGAAACTACTGGATAGCTCTCGCCCCATATCTCCGACAGTTTTTCAATCGTGGGATCTTGATCAGCCGTGTATCTGATTTCCAAAACCGTGCCTCCAGTAAAATCGATGGATGGTCGTAAACCGTTGATAGCGAGCGAAAGTACGCCAGGAATCAAAACGAGTCCGGAAATGATAAAAAACAGCCAGGGATGTTTAAATAGATTAATCATTTTTTGCTTTCAAAAACAAACGAACAAAAGTTCGAGTAACCAATACTCCAGTAAACAGACCCAACACAACTCCAATGAGAAGTGTTAAGCCAAAACCTCTCACGAGTCCACTCGAGTTGAGAAATGAAAAACCTAATGGATTAATGAGCACTAGAGCGGTTAGTATTGTTGCCGCATTGGCATCTTTAATACTGTCCCAGGCGCGACCAAAGCCAAGTTCCATTGCTATTGCGTGCGGTTTTCCTCGGCGCAGCTCCTCCTTCATTCTTTCAAAAATCAGAATATTTGCATCAACAGCCATTCCGATTGAAAGTAGTAACCCAGCAATTCCCGGTAATGACAAAGTTATTCCCCCCATTTTGTAAATAGCTAGGGTGAGTACTGCATAGACTACCAAAGCCATATCGGCAATAACTCCCTGCCAACCATAGAGTAAAACCATAAACACTAATACCAATCCTAATCCAATTAGCCCCGCTATGATACTGCGTGACACAGCTTCTTGACCCAAACTCGCACCAATAGTTCTCTGCTCCAAAACAGAAATTGGGACTGGTAATGCTCCAGCATTGAGCTGAATAGCAAGTTGTTTTGCCTCATCCAAAGTAAATTGACCCGTAATTACGGCTTGACCAGTGAGGATGGGTGTAGAAATAGTGGGTAACATCAGTGGCACACCGTCGAGGAAAATGCCGAGTGTTTCTCCCGTATTATCGGTAGTTATCTTAGCAAAAGTTTCTGCCCCCTTACCATTGAACTGAAGTGAAATTTCTGGCTCTCGTGTTTGCTCATTTAATACAACAGCTGCTCTTTGGAGATCAATGCCGCTCAAACCAACGTCTTCAACTTGTGGTTGTAATTGAGCTGCGATGGATGCAGGCATATCCTCAGGGGGGGTGACTGAATAAACGAGCATAAATTGCAGTTGAGCGGTCTGACCAACTAAACTCAATGCCTCTCCTGGATCTTCAACTCCGGGCAATTCAACAATAATTCGGTATGAGTCACCCACTCTGGCTGTCTGCACCAGCGGTTCAGATATGCCATATAAATCCACGCGGCGCATAATGACTGCTTTGGCCGACTCAAGAGCCGTCTCACGATCAATCTGATTTACTTGAGACATATCTGCCTCTAGGACGACCTGCATACCTCCCTGAATATCAAGACCTTTTTTAAAAGGCAAATCTGTAGATATTTGTTTGCCCAAGACTGTAAAGTGTATTTTGGGCACACCCAAGGGAATCGAAAATTGTCGCCCAGCTATATTTATTTTTTCGTACCTCAAAGAAGGAGCGGCAATCATTAAGGAAATACTAAAGGTCACCACAATAATAAAAAACAGCCGCAAAACCCTCATTTTCATTGTGAAATTCCTGGTATGCCCCGATCAACAAAATCTACCTCGTTTCCAATAATCATCACTCTACCGCCATACAGAACATCCATAATAAACGGATCTCTCCGAGTTTTACGAAATTCAAATTCATCGCTACTAAAAACGGTATAATTTATTTCCCTTTGTATTCGCTCTTGCTCTTGTTTTACTAGCGCTTCTAACTCCGAGAGTACAATGTCGCCTACAACAAGCATGTCTAATTCTCCTCTTTTTTCTTTCAAACCACCAGCAAAGCGACTAGAGAACATGACAAACTGCACCGTACCCAATTTTCTCCGTAATCGGCGTATTTCCTTTCCTAACCCAGTGCACTTTGCTACCATTTGACGTAATTCTTGAAAAAAAGCATAGCGGGGATTAAGAAAATAATAGAGACGATTGCCACGTTGCTCACTTTTAAGCAGACCAAAACCAATCATTCTATCAAGTTCTCTACGAACAGCATTAATTTCTTCCTTAACTTCTCTCGTAATTTCTCTCACAAAAAACATCTCATTCGTTTGTGAAAAAAATAATTCAATTATTTTCACTCTCACTCTAGAAATCATTAAATCCTGAAGAGAAGTCATAATCCATTACCCCACATTATTATGCGTGTTTGCCGAGTATATCATACGAGTTACTTCTATACGCCCGATGCATTCACGGTTGTTGAGTCATCAACTACTGAAATCCAAACTAACCCTGGTTGGAAAACCAACT
>CAYNWG010000008.1:0-33258 GCA_964400865.1 uncultured Pseudomonadales bacterium | reverse complement strand
AATTTCCAGTTCTGCATACCGACTTAAATACAAAGCACCCATGATACCAAGTACTATTACACCAAAAACAAAACCCAAACCAGCAAACAACAACAGTTTTTTACGTTTACCGCTGAGAAAAAGTGGCAATCGAACATTGAGACCTTTTTTTCTTCTGCTTTGTCCCTGATTTGAATCCTGAATTTCGACTTCGGAGTCTGTCTTCACTACTGGTGGAGAAGTGAGTTCAGAACTCATGGGCATGGATGCAGCAACCGAGTCAGCTACTTCCTGACCAAAAGCCGATTTGCTAGCTTGGACTAAAGGATCGCTGTGCCATTGAACTCCCAACTGTTTACTCCGTAAAACTTCTGCGGTTTGATGAAAGAGGTGTCTATACAACTCCTCTTGTTTAATTAGAGTGAGTTGGGGTAATGTTGCCTCTGGCATTATTGTTCGCCAATCATATTCCAGCAGACTTTGCTGTAATATGTCCAACTGACCATCTGAAAGATCTGGTGACGCTAGCGTAACCGTCAGAGAAGTAAGTTCGTTGTCCGTGAGGCGCGACTTAACTCGCGCCAATAATTCCGTAAAGTCATTGGCAATTTCCGTTGATCTTCCCACTGAGAGTGTGGTAATGACGTGAGTTCCAACCAGCACACTCAGTGTAACGGTATGAGGAAAAATGAAAAAAACCAGCTGAGTAGCTTTGCTGGTCTGCTTAAGTAAAAGCGAAGTAAAGCCGTCAATTAAACCAATAAAACCTAGAGCTTGAAGCGAAAGTTCTGTCAGCACCTGCTCTATCCAGGTAACCTTTTGGGGTAACACATCGTGAGCATCCACCCAATGTTCGCTCAAGCAAAATACTGCTTGATTTATTTGATTTGATTCTTCACCAAGATCCCGCAAACACTCATCAGTGGCAGCAACAAAAGATTCAATATCCTTAAATTGACGCTGTAACGAGATGGTACTCACACGAGTTTCAGTTGGAGTAAGGTAGGTTAGGGCTGCGGAAACAGTTTGCTCTCCAAGCAAAATACACAGCGTTCCCTTAATAGGGGTCTCAGAATTCGTTTGAGCTTTGAGCCAAGGCAACGCCATATACTTCTATTAAAGCAGATTCTAGCCTACTCGACAAATCGAAGATAGATACGCCTGATACCAGCGCCGATTGCCTGTTCTTTTATTACTTCCAGCATACCGATTTGGCCAGTCTGCTGTACATGAGGTCCACCACACAATTCTTTGGAAACCCAGTTTGCGTTGGAATCTGATCCAATCGTATACACCGTAACTTTTTCTGGATATTTTTCTACAAAGAATGCGAGCGCCCCTTGTTTTAACGCATCCGACTTCAGCATTTCCTGACAATGAACTGGTAAATCTTCTTGTACCCATTGGTTAATTTGATCTATCACTATTTGTAAAACATTTTGATCTATTGTTCGATCATATGAGAAATCAAACCGAAGCCGTTGATCAGTAATATGAGAGCCTTTTTGCTGAACTTGTTTTCCCAACTGTTTTCGTAGGCTAGCGTGGAGCAAGTGAGTGGCAGTGTGATAACGAGTGGTAATTTGAGAGCTATTTTGCAGACCACCTTTGAATTGGCCAGCTGAAGCAGTTCTTGAACTACTTGAGTGTTGTTGGCGTAGTTTTTGGAATGCTTGTGAGAAATCATCGCTCGTCACCAACTTATCCTCTGGATGTGCTTCCGAGATGATTTCTTGGGTGAGCTCAAGCGGAAAACCAAAAGATTCATACAGATAAAAAGCATCTTGGGCAGAAATATTCGAAAGTTTGTTCTCACTCTTTTCTGCAAGCATTTTTTTTAATTGCTGCTCACCCTTGATCAAAGTTCGCCGAAATTTACCTTCTTCTTGATTGAGTGTTTGTGCGATATCCGTGTGGCGCAGATGGATGTCCGGGTATGGCTCTTGGTATTGACTAGTGACACTACTGACAAGCTGCGCCAAAAAAAGATCTTCTATGCCAAGTACATGAGCGAACCGAACAGCGCGGCGGATCAATCGACGTACTACATAACCCTGGTCTTTATTGGAAGGATTTACGCCGTCTGCGATGAGCATCACCGCCGCGCGCAAATGATCAGCAATCACTCTAAAGGCTTTTGTTTGCTTCTCATCACCTAGATATCTTTTGCCACTCAAAGCTTCGAGTGTGGTAATAATCGGGGTAAAGATTGGTAAACTAAAAAAATCTGGTTCATTATGGACCGCAGCTAAGATTCGCTCTAAGCCACCGCCGAAATCAACATTCTTCTTTGGTAATTCTACAAATGAACCATCCGCCTGTTTTATGTACTGCATAAAAACAGAATTTCCGATCTCCATAAATCTGCCACAGTCACAATTAAGATGACAGGGCAAGTCTTTAAATTTGGAATTCTCATGAAACTTGCGGTCAGCTCCAAAATCATAAAAGATTTCACTATCAGGACCACCCGGCTCACCGACTGGCATTACACTTGGTTTTCCCGCTCTTGACCACCAATTTTCCCACTGGTAAACACAAATCCTACCTTCACCCAATCCTGTTTTGCTAGGATCTAAAACTACTTGAGAGTTCAGTTTGCAAGTGGAAAATTGTTGCTGCCAAGCGGCAATCGCCTCTTCGTCCTTTGCTATGTTTAGCTCAGTCGAACCACTAAAAACAGTGACGAACAACCTTGCGGGATCCAAATTAAGTTCATTAGTGAGAAATTCAAACACGAACTGAATTTGCTCGGTTTTAAAATAATCTCCGAATGACCAATTGCCAAGCATTTCAAAGTAAGTTGTGTGGCGGTTGTCTCCCACTTCCTCAATGTCTTGAGAACGAAAACACTTCTGGCTGTTCACAACGCGAGAACCGAGTGGATGGACAGCACCTAAAAAATACTCAAGAAGTGGCTGCATGCCGGAGCTTATAAAAAGCGTAGTGGCATCATTTTCAGGCACGAGTGGGGCTGAGGGTACAATAGCATGTTGCTTCTGGTTAAAGAAGTTGAGGTATTTGGATCGAAGTTGATCAAGTGATAGTGGCACGGCCACATTGTACCAGTTTTTGTACAATATTTACTTCTTCTTGTCAGTTTTTTCTTCTTTTGAAGTTCGTTCTCTAATCCACTGTGCTAAGCTCTCGAGTGTCTTAACTCCGGCTTGAAAGCTCATTGCGTAGGAACCAGCATGTTGTAATGAAGCAATGAATTGAGCGATGCTTGAACCTGTTGTCTCAAGCGAAAAATTGAGCTTATGAACAACTTTCCGCAACTCAGCCATCAGTAGAATCAGGTAAATTCCTACTGCCACAACCACCGCGGCTATTACAACAAGAGAAACTGAAGCAACAAAAGCAAGATTTTCCATAGCTCTATCTTACACTAAATAAATTACCGCCGTACAGTCACAGTTAACATTTCCTCCGTACTCCTCCCTCGTCTATCTGTGGCAGTTACTGAGATAATCCCTACTCCGTCAACTGGAAACCGTATAGTTGTTTGAAACGATCCATTGGGCTGAAGTGCAACGGGCAGATCATTAACCGTGATTACTGCATCGGAGTCGCTGTAACCTTCAACTACCACTTCAGCTGATACTATTGAGCGAGCTACCGGGGCAGTGATAACCAACGACGGAGGCCTCGTTGCACGGAACCACTGAATACCTAAGTAGCAAACTATTACGCCAATAAAAAGGACTAAGCCAATGGAAAGCCAAGTGATAGGTCTCCAGATTATTTTTCGCGTCCGATACGACTTAATGAACTCTCGAGGAATTAAGTTACCCTTGTTTGTTTCCTTATAATCTCGTCGGAGTAAGGCAATAAAGGGCTTGGCATCTATGCCTAGCTGCTGAGCATAGGCTCGAATGAATCCTTTCACATATGCCGCGGTTGGCAACTGACCAAAATCATCATTTTCCACAGCTTGTAAGTAATCTAGGCGAATATTGGTTATCTCTGCCAACCGCTCCAAAGTGACGCGCTTATTTTGTCTTTCTATCTGAAGCGCCTGTCCGACAGTCGTGGGTTTCATGATAGTAATCTTCGAACTATTTCAGAAACAATTTTTCCATCTGCTTTACCAGCAAGTGCTTGCATGGCCTTTGGCATTACACTGCCAAAATTAGGATTTTCTGTTTCAGAAATTACCGACTGAATCAAAACCTCGACTTCATTCTCATCGAGCTGCTTGGGTAAATACTCCTCAAGAATTGTTACCTTTGCTTCTTCGGCCTCAACCAGGTCCAAACGATTGCCCTGCTTAAATTGGTCGATCGCTTCCCGCATTTGTTTAACCTGTTTCCTAATAATACTCTCAACTTCAACATCGCTTTGTTCTCCGTGATCAATTTCCACATTCTTAATTACTGAAATTGCAAATCGTATGATCTCAAGACGCTGAGCATCTCTCGATTTCATCGCTGTTTTCATGTCTTCGTATAACGCAGCTTTCAATGACATACATCCTTTTCTGATTGCCTACATACGGTTTTGATTTTACACCATTCGTGTATACTTACAGCATGGGAGATAATTCCTCAGCTATTAAAACTATTGCCATATTGGTGTTATTACTCATTGCGCTGGCAATTGCCGCAATCTTTTCTTACAACCCAGTGCCAGAATTTAATATTGGGAGTGAAGTCGCATCTCCATCAGCAACTCAGGCCCCATCTTGTGAGAGTGATAATCCAGAATCTGTAAACACATGCTGTCAAGAGTGGGCTACCAACAATCAAATTAATGTGATCGAGTGTGTTGGTAGTTGGAGTTGGACACAACTTGGAGGTTGTACATTTAATTGTTCGGCAGGAATATAAATATAAATTAAAAACCCCAGCCTTTCAGCTGGGGTTTTATATATCTTATCTTACTAGACGACTACAAGTATTTCTGGACCATTGGTTCAACAGATTCGAATGGCAATGCTCCAGGAATCAATTCTTGTGGTCCGTCCTGGGTTACAATTATTGTCCCAGGAGTACCTGAAATTCCGGCGGCCCCTCCCGTGCTTTGATTCTCAGCTACTTTGTCTTTCATTTCACCACTATCTAAACAGGTTTGAAAGGTGGTTACGTTTACCCCAGCTTCTTGAGCTGATTTTAGAATTAAATCATCGCTCATCGCGATGCCTTTGACTTGCTCACCAAAAATGAAGTCTGCGTATTTCCAAAAACCATCCGAGCCTTTTTGTTTGGCAACACATTCTGAGGCTTCAGCTGATTTCTGGGCGAATGGATGAAAACTGAGTGGAAAATGACGATACACTAATGCAACCTCATCCCCATATTTTTCAATAATTTGTTTTACAGTTGGGTGGAATCGGTTACAGAATGGACATTCAAAATCAGAATATTCCACCAAGGTCACTTTTGGATTACTTGCTCCCAAAATATGATCGTCTTTTGTCACTTTGGGCATCAATGCGAGTGTTTCTTTGGTTGGACCTGATGGTGCGTCAACTGTACCATCCTGAACTGCTGGCGCTGCTGCGGTGGGAACACCACTTTTTAACATTTTGTTTTCTTGCCAAAGTTGGCCAAGAAAAAAACCGGCTACAAACAAAACCAATGCAACTACTACCATTCCTAAAGTATTTTGACTACCCAACGGACTAGTGCCTGATTGTGATGACATAGTGTATCCTTATGCTCGTATTACAATAATTCATACACTCTAACGAAAAACAGCTAAAATGCAAGCACAAAAAAAACCTCGAATCTGGAACGCCTATGAAAAAACTCAACTTAATCGATATAAAATCAACATTGATTCACTTCCGATTGATACAACTTCGCCAGTTGAGTACCTAACCGGCTGGGTTGATTTTTGTGCTTATTCATTTAGAGTTTCGCCAGATACGCTTATCCCAAGACCAGAATCTGAGGAGTTAGTACAACGAGCACTAGAATGGATCTCACAGCAAGACGTTGACAAAATCTGTCAGGTGGTTGATGTTGGAACTGGTTGTGGCGCAATTGCCCTCAGCCTCGCGCAGTTGGTGAAACGCCCAATCGCCATCACCGCTAGTGAGATATCAGAATCAGCACTGGCAATTGCTAAACAAAATGCCGAACTCTTCAAACAAGCATCAATCACCTGGGTGGTTGCTGACCTACTTTCATTTCTAGATCCCAACGAAAAAATTGATCTCATTATCGCCAACCTGCCATATATTCCACATGAAAGAATTGACTACTTGGATTCATCAGTTAAAGATTTTGAGCCACACATTGCTTTAGACGGTGGTGATTCTGGATTAACAATAATCACTGGCTTACTCGATCAAGCAAAAAACCACCTATCAAAAGAGGGTACAATCTTACTTGAGATTGACTACACTCACGCAGATGAACTTCGACAACAATTTTGTGCTGACTGGAGAATTGTTACTTGGCAAAGCCAAATTAGCCTCTGTACCTTTGCTCAACTGTGGCCAATCACCAGCCATGAACGTCCGCCAGTGTTTTGACCCCAAGCTCAGGGATAGTGATTGACTCTGGACTCTCAACTACCACCTTAACGAGTGCTGCAACGGAGTCAAGATGCAAACCTGTTTCTAACGATTCTCCAGTGAGTCCGGCTTTTTTTAATAAATCGGTTTGCATTAGGCCTGGATTAATGACTGAGACACTAATACCATTTTGTGCCACCTCCTCCTGCAACGAAGCTGAAAATCCACGAACAGCCCACTTTGTTGCAGTATATACGGTTCGAGATTTCCGCCCTCTGAGTCCTGCCTGCGATCCAATCGTAATAACTTTTCCTTTGCCCAACAGTTTCATGCGCGGTAAAACCGCTCGAGTCATATACATCACACCGAGAATATTTACTTGGATTACTTGCTCAATTTCATATGGTTCATAGTTTTCCAACAACCCATCTATTAATCGACCAGCGCAATTGATTAATACATCAATCTGCGGGTGCCAATTAAGCACTTCTCTCACTGCTTCGGTTACTTCTGTTGGCTGAGTTACGTCTGCCTGTACCCACTGACAACCAATTTCCGCAGCGGTTTTTTCTAATTTTTCCTGATTCCTTGATAAAATCACGACTTTATGAGAAGTGCTTAGATGCTGAGCAATAACTTTGCCCAAACCATCCGATCCCCCCGTTATGAGAATTACATAAGGTTCTTTTTTCATAGTATGTGGTATCGCAAGGATAGCAATTTATTGTAATCATACCATTTTTTAGGCTATACTGATTTCAGCAATCATGTTTGAAACCCGCCTACCCCAGCCACCTACATTGCGAAAAACTCTTGGACCATCCTTTATTTTACTTGGATTATCTATGGGTAGTGGAGAACTCCTCCTTTGGCCATACTTGGCTGCAACGTATGGACTTGGCTTGCTCTGGGGAGCGGTTATTGGTGTTTCGCTTCAATTTGTGCTTAACACTGAAGCCATGCGTTATACGCTAGCATGGGGAGAAAGTGTGTTTGTTGGTTTTCAAAAATTGCACCCAGCGCTTCCTATTTGGTTTATTTTCTCAACTCTAATCCCGTGGTCTCTGCCGGGATTTTCCTCAGCCACAGCTCAAATTCTACACACTTTATTCCCGTCTATTTCTGAAACATTTTTTGCCATAGTACTCTTACTACTCACTGGCCTCATCCTTTCATCAGGTTCAAGTTTATACAAAACCATGGAACGATTTCAAAAATTCGTACTCTTTTTTGGCCTCTCGTTCATACTCTTTATCACCCTTCTGATGACTCGATGGCAAGATTGGGTGATGGCTAGCAAAGGTTTAGTTGGGATTGGTGAAAATTGGTGGTTATTGCCTCCAAGTCTAGCCTTAGCCACCTTTTTGCGAGCCTTTGCCTACTCAGGAGCTGGAGGAAATCTCAACTTAGCCCAATCTTATTACATCAAAGAAAAGGGTTTTGGGATGGGTAAATACATGGGGAAAATTAGCGCACTTTTTTCATCAAAAAAACAGAAGGTTGATTTATTTGGCCAACACTTTGCTCATACAAAAGATAATGCCAGACTCTGGCAACATTGGTGGCAATTAATCAATAAGGAGCACATGATTGTATTTTGGGGATTAGGACTTTTCTCAATTATTTTACTCTCCACGCTGGCATACGCTACCTCCTTTGGGCAAACTACTGGCACAGGACTAGAATTTTTGTATTTCCAAGCGAGCACAATTGGAAAGCAAACCCTCCCTATATTTCGTCCAATATTTTTACTAGTCGGTGCGAGCATGCTGTTTGCAAGCCAAACTGGCATCCTTGAATCTTCGTCTAGAATTATCTCTGAAAATAGTATTTTGGCTACGCACTTGAAACATAAGAAGGTGGCATTGGCAAGTTGGTTCTATATCGCTCTTTGGACTCAAATTGGACTCGGCATCGTAACATATTTGGTTGGATTCCGTCAGCCTTTAGTGCTAATTACTGTTGCTGCAATTTTGAATGCAATTGCCATGATGGTGTCTTTTGCTTTATTGTTTTTACTCAATCGACAACACTTATTACGTCAGTATCAACCTCACAGAAATAGAAAAATTATCTTAATTATTGCCACACTCTTCTTTGGAGTCTTTTTGACTATTACAGTTCTTGATTTGTTGAAATAAGTGTACCGCGCCACGACTTTTCATTTAGATAATCTGACAAATTGTTTTTGATGAGTGGTGAAAAAATAGCCACCGGAATTCCTTGACGCGCCACTGCTTGGGCGGACTCTACTTTATGCTTCATCGCCCCGGTAACATCACTTTGAGCTGTGTTGGAATAAAATAAAGTATCCTGTAGTTTCTGAGAGGCACCAATGTGAGTAATTAGTTTTCTGTCATGGTCTAACACTCCTTCAACCTCAGTCACATACGCAACTCTTTTAACCCGAAATTTGGGTGATTGTTGCAAATGATTAATTAGTCTAAAAAATATTTTTTCTGTAGAAAGTACGGCGTTTCCTTTATTAGTATCTACCACTATATCCCCCGTCGTGAGCGGAACCGTTTGCAACTCAAATAAATGATCAAGCAGATCTAAGTTCATTTGAATTTGACCAGCAATATCTACTGACGCTTGCTGGCTGAACCGGTAACTTACTGTCGGTAAGCCACATTCAATTAGATCATCAAGAATTTGCTCATGAAGTTTAGAGATAACTCTGAGCATTTCGACCATTTTTTGCGCTTGAAAAGCATCCTTCGAGGTAAAATGATCCGCATATTTTTTCACAATTGGATGAGCATAACTGCCTTGCCCATGACCGATAAATAGTATTTCATTTGTGTGATGTTGATATTCAGCTAGTTCTTTTCCCAATTGTCGAACCATCTCTTGCCGGTAGTGCTGGTTTTTGGACTTATCAGTCACGACAGAGCCACCAAGTTTGATGAGCGTTACATCTCTGTAAGTGTTGGTTTTTACCATAAAATCGATTCTATCAGACAAAGTTGTTTATTCGCTCAGCATATGACGCCTGATTAAATTTTTTTCTTGTACTTTCATAGCTCATACTACGCACCTTGCCAAAAATTGGCTGTACTGGCCAAGGTCGGTCGTGCACCCCGCCTAGAGACCAAGCAATACCCGCGTATCCATTGGGATCCCTACCATCAAGCTCATACCGATCATTGAGGTATACTGCGATTTTCTGAGCTTCATCGACTGATTTGGTCCAGCGCAACAGTTGTTTTGCCCAATACATTCTCATATATCCGTGCATTTTGCCAAAAAGTAGTAATTCTCCTTGAGCGAGATTCCAAAGCGGATCTGAAGTTTGGGCAAGCTCAAGTTGTTCTTGCGTGTATTGGTGTGGCCGGTCATCTTGCTCATGTTCTCTGAGAGATTGAACAGCCCAAGCTGGGTAACTTGCGGTTGAATCATAATTTTGATTATAGAAACAAAAGTTTTCTGCCAATTCTCTACGAACAATCAGTTCTTCCAGGAATTTTTCTGCAGAACTGGAATGGTCATGACGGCTGTTCCGTATGCGCAGCGCCACGCGCTGCGCTGAAAGTTGTCCAAAATGTAAATATGGTGAAAGATTTGATACGCCATCGATACCTGGATCATTGCGCTGATCTGAATATTGCTCCAATCCGTTTGCAACGAAATTACTCAACTGAGTTTCTGCAGCATCAATCCCGGCTTGCAACCACGTAATTGGAGACACGCTGGTATCAACTTCAAGAGACTGCTGGACTTTTGACCAATCTATCGGATGTGATTTTTCACGTCTAACATCTATCGGCGCTATTTTTGGGAAATCTACTAACCACTCAGGTAGTAAGCGATTGATTTTCGATCTAATTGTGCGAGCTGAATATTCTTGCTTGGTACTGATAACCCATGGTGGAATGATATTGTGGGCATCTACTTCGTGGAGCGCGAACGGTAGTTTTGCCACTGCTTGTTTCCACTGCCTTGCAATTTTAAGCGGAGAATAATCCGTGACCAACAAACCTATAGTCTCGTCAGCATGTAGACGTTTAAAAACATCGTTTGGTAAACCAAATTCGATGGTGAAAGGAATACCAAGTGAGTTAGCCTGGCTACTTAATATCTGTAAGCCGTCAATCATAAATTGATACTGACGCAGTGTTGCTCCTTCAAATTGTTTGGCAAGTACAAAGACTATCTGCAATTGTTGTTTCAGATTTGTCGCTTGTTGCAAGGCATAGAGTAATGCCCAATTGTCCTCAATTCGTTGATCCCGTGACATCCAATACACTACGCGTCCTTGTTTTGTAGGAATCTGATTTAGTTTTCTAACTCTCCGTACATCACATTGCATTTAATGCTCTCGCGTAACTAAAAAATCGATAAATGAGTAAAACCATTGTTTCGATGAATCTGAGATTGATAATTGGGTGAGTTGTTGGCGAGCTCGCTGAGCGAGCTCGCCAATTAAAGCCTCGCTCCGCTCATATCCACCAGAGATTTTTACTAATTGTTGAACACGCTCAATTTCTGAAAGTTGTAATTCTGCCCTACCGTACAACGAGTTGAGTTCAGTTAATTCGTTAGGTTTTTGTTGCAATCCCTCAACAGTAAAAAAATACAGCATTGTTTTTTTACCGCTTGTAATATCACTTGCCTGCGTTTTTCCAGAAATTTTAGACGATGAAAATAAGTCTAAACGATCATCGGTCAATTGAAAAATTTCTCCGATAGTTTCACCCACTGTTGTAATTGCAGCAAGTTCTTTTTTTGATTGACCTGCTAAAATTGCTCCCGCAAGCATTGGTAAGCAAATTGTATAGTGAGCGGTTTTTTGACGATTTATTTCACTTACTTCCAACTGAGTTGGATATACCACTCCAAAACCAGCAGCTAGGTCACCCAACTGTCCAGATCCAGTAATAGCTAACTCATTGCTATACAAGTCAATAAGCGCCAATCTTATCTCTGATTGAGTTGATAAATTTGCAAGCAAACCAAATAAATAGAAAAACAACAAGTCCCCAAGTATTGTTGCCCAAGCCTCTCCAAATTTTCTGGCGCTCGATACAGATACTGTGGAATTATCCCGTAGTGCTACTTCCTGATGCTGCAAATGCATCGTGGGCATACCTCGACGCAACATATCATCATCCATCACATCGTCTTGTAATAATAAACCACTTTCGGATAGTTCTTGAATTGCTGCCAGGGTAATTACCGCCGGCGTTGGTTCAACTAGTTTTGGCTGGTACGCTTGCCAACTCAGTATCACAAGGTTACTCCTAACCATTTTTCCCCGTACTGAATAATCAGCCATGCGCTTGAAGTAATCATCGAAAGTAAAAATTGGTGGCCACTTGGTTTTGGCCGACAGTAGCAATCGCTCAATTTCTGCAGTAATTATTGGTGAATAAGGGAGATCAAATTGCATACTATTAGCCTTTAATACTATACGAAATTGCGGTGAGTATAACGCGCAGTTTGCTTGGTTTTAATTTCTTTTGAAAAACCAACTGTGGATTTTTATACAACTGCTCAGCCGTCCATCGATACATTGCTGAAGCCGCTTTAACCGCCACCCTTTCTCTGCGCGGAATTGCTGATATGTCTTTTTCTGCTTCATCAAACCATTTCAAACACCGAGATAGTTCTTGCTGCATAAGCGATCGAAATTGCTTAGGTTTTTTTTGCGCCATCATCTTTGAGAAAGGCTCAAGATTGTATTTCTGCAAAACCGATTGGGGTAGATAAATTCTTCCTAAATCCAAATCCTCATCAATATCACGTAGCATATTGCAATACTGCATAGCTTTGCCAAGTTTGGCAGCAGCCACATCATGTTTGGGAGCTAACCCAAATATTCGCGACATCATCAATCCAATAACCTCTGCAGAACCATAAATATACTCAGATAATTCGCCAAAGTTTGCATATGATTTCTTCGTGAAATCTTGGATCATTGAGTTAAGAAATGCCTCAACCCACATGGGTTTAATTCCAGTATTTTTCATCAGTGACACAAAGCTAGAAATCACTTGACGAGCCTTTCCTGGTTGATGAACTTCGTTACGGTACTCTGTAATAAATGCTTGCAACTCTTTCATCTTTTCCGGTAATTGATCAACGTAGTTATCAGCCAATCTCACAAAAGCATAGAGAGTTGTAACTTTTTCTCTAATTTTTGGTGAAAAAAACTGGCTGGCGGTATAGTACGTTGTACTCCCTTTCTGAAAGACAGCTTGCGCACTAGTATGTTTGTTTGACATGGCTCTATAAATAATTAGTGTAAATGATAAGAGCAAGAAATTGTACCAAAAATCTTCAATAGGTATGGTACCAACCCTAAAATTAAGAATCGCCCACGGAGCATAACTTACAATCGGCAGCATGGTCAAAAGCGAGTTGAAGAGTATAAAAAAAATATAACTAAAGGAAAAGTACAAAAGTATGGAGGTGGTAATTTGGAATCGAAATCTCTGGTAGCTGTAGAACAAAACGCTAGTGCTCAATCCAAAAACAAGTGTGCTATACGGCTTTGGAAAACCGAGTACTAATAACACTACCGCTGCGCCAATCATCACCACCCAAAATAAAAAAGGTAGCTGAATGTAATTCATTCGAATATATTTTTCTGCAGCAGAATATATGAACAAACAAGCAAATGGAGCGACAAAAAAGAAGGCGATTTCTTCTATGGGTAGGCTTAAGAATGTAACTCCCATAATATGCGTGGGGTTAAAAGACCAGTGGCCTTGGGTGGTGGCCCACCAATCCCAAATTAAAAATGGAGTCGCGGTAAGCATGAGAGTTTTTACCAGTGTCCAATTAAAATAAAATCTAAAACCAGGAATTAACCCAATAAGAAATGGAAAAAAAATGATGCTAACCAGGATGTATAGGTATGTCATTTCAGTTTACCAATTCTGTCTCTTACAAGATATCCGGAAATCAGCGAGGTTGGCAAGCCAATTCCGGGAACTGTACCAGCGCCAGTGAAAAACAAATTTGAAAGTCTTTTATGACGATTGCTCGGTCTCCAAATGGAACTCTGAAATAAAGTATGTGCCAATCCGCCAAACGCATTACCCTCAAAACTGTTGTAGCGTTTCCCAAAGTCAGAAATGGTAACGATTTTTTTTACGGATATGGCAGAATGAAAATCAACATTTAGATTTTTCTCAATGTACTCAATAATATAATCGGCATAGCTAGCCCGCAGGCTCTTTGAGTCAGTAAGTCCAGATGCTACAGGCACGAGGATCATGAGTGTGTCGTGCCCCTTGGGAGCAAGGGATGCATCTGTGGCGGTTGGCCGATTGATGTAAATTGATGGATTTTGTGGCCACTGTCGTTTGTTAAAAACATCCGAAAAATGTTTTTGCCACTCTTCGGTAAAATACAAAGTATGGTGCAACAACTCAGGAATTTTTCTGTTAATTCCCAAGTACAAAAGAAAGGCAGAGGGACCATTGATTTTTCGTTTCCAATAGGCGCGAGAATACTGTCGGAGTGTTTGATCACTCAATAAATCTTCGGTATGAACATAATCTGCATTTGAAATAACATAATCAGCTTGCCAGGTTGCCGAATCTGTTTCGAGCGACGTGACTTTATTTGATGATGCATTTATTTTGCCAACTGGTTGGTTGTAGACAAACCGAACACCTAATTGCTGAGCAACAGATACCATGCTTGCCACCATTTTGGAGAAACCACCGGCTGGATAATACACACCTACATTCAAATCAACGTGTGCCATGAGACTAAAAAGCGCTGGAGCGTTGTATGGAGAACAACCCAAAAAAACCAGATTGTACATAAGTAGCTGCTGGAGCTTCGGTTCGGAAATATAGCGCTCAATGTAGTTTTGCATGGAACCAAAGAGATTGAGCTGGAGCGCCTGCGGCAGCAGGCGCCAATACTGTAAAAAATCCAAAGGGGAATCGGCATTTTTATACAAGAATGTTTCCATTGCTAGATCATATTTCGTCTGTGCCTGCCGTAAGTATTCACGCAACTTTGGCAAGCTTCCGGGTTGCAATCTAGCTATGGTATGGAGATTTTTCTCTCTATCTAGTCCTATTTCTACTCGGGTTTTATCCTGATAATACACCCGATACTGGGGATCTAATTTAATAATGTCATAAAAGTCATTCCTATCAAATCCAAGGTCGGCAAACCATTGATCAAATACTTCTGGCATCAGGTACCATGACGGCCCACGATCAAAGGTGTATCCTTTTTCTTGAAATATCTCAGCGCGGCCGCCTGGCTGGTCGTTTTTTTCCAACACCGTGACGCGGTGACCGGCTTTTGCCAAGTGGGCGGCCGCGGATATTCCGCCGATTCCCGCTCCAATCACGATAATCTGTGCCATATACCCTCTCTATAACAATTTCGCTTCTTGTATTTGATCTTTGGGTAAAACATAGCAGTTTTTGCCGTATTCACCTTGACCAACAAAAACTGCTTCCCCTGAGACTATTTTTTCTAATGATCTACAAAATTTACAACCTATTTCTCCCTGAGGACACTTAAATCTCTCAAGCTTCCTGGCCAATTTTATTTGCTTCGCCACTGTCATAACTTGTTCGTAAGCTTCATCAACTGCTGGTAGTGTCTGCTCTGTCAAAGTGGCACCATTTTCCAAAAACCAGTAACTGGCGCCAGCAACTTTTCGTTTTTGTACATTGCTCACTAACAAAAGAGAAATAGGCAATTGTAAGGAACCTTCCTCATTATTTTTGCCCGTTTTAAAATCAATAATGTGAACAGAGTCTGATTCTGGAATGTATTCCAACCAATCAATTTTGCCACATAAAATCATTTCATCCGAATCAGAAAACCAGTATTGAGGCAAATCCTCTTGAACTTTAATTGCCTTATTGGCGAGTGGACCAGGATACTGCATCACAGTTCTTAACATGGATCTTCCGCGTTCTTTGTATCTTTCTTCAGTAGTTTGATCAGAAAAACCACCTTTGAGACCAGAATAGTTGGGCCAAATCTTATCAAATAATTCGATTAGAGGAGTTTCAAATCTTTTGTCTACGGGTAAATCTGATAAATGTTCGATAATTTGATGCACAGCACTTCCCAATGATAGCGGAGGTGAAACGAGTTGGATTTTTTTATTACTTTGAGGATCTCGGTATATATTATTGAGATAGTACGATCTTGGACATTGCTGAAAATCTCTGATACTGGAGTGCGATAACCAAAGTGCTGAGTATTTATCCGGCATATTTGCTTGTAGTATAGCAAGTTTTCAACAATTAATTATTCTTGAAATGTCGTCGGCGATTTGCTTTTGCAGTTCGCTTTCGTTCAGTTTTCCTGGTTGATATTCGATGGGTGGACGGACAAAATCGCCGATTAAGACTGAAACTATTTCTCCATAAATACTGCCAGAAAATTCAAGCAGGGTGATCTCAAACACATTTTTACTTTCGCCCTTGATGCTCCGCGGCCCAAAGTAAAGTGCTCCGAGATACTGCTTTTCTCCAAATGTTACTTTACTAGCATACACACCGGGTTGTAAATCAGCCGGCCACAAAGTCGGATCCAAGTTAATCGTGGGATACCCAATTGAGCGACCATGCTGGTCGCCAGTAAGTACTTTGGCTGTAATAACTGCTTCTGCTTGCATTTTGGTATCATACGATAGAACTATATCTGTGTCACAAGCTACTAGTTGAAACGTACCGCAGACTAGTCTACCATGCGACTATTATGCAACGCGGTGTCATTGCTATCCAACCGAAACTTGTTCAAATAATTCAGGCACATACTGCGGAGATTGCTGAACACCACCCTCATACTTGGGAAAAATTGTCCGATGCGGCAGCACAATCCAGCGAATCAACTTCAATTGAATTAAATAAAGAAGAAGTTGAAATGATACTCGATCTTCTCCCCACACCTTCCGAGAATGAATTAGGTGAACTTAAGTTGGCCCGATCGACAATTATGTCGTTGTTACAATCAATGGCGTAAAAACTATTCCATCACAAAGAGATTTCTTCCAGTCATTCCATCTGGTTTCTGTTCTTTCAGAATATGAAGTATGGTCGGTACAATATCTGCTAGAATTCCAGATGGCAACATCCGAGGCTTACCACGGTAATTATTATTCACAATAATAAAAGGTACCGGAAAAGTTGAGTGTTCGGTATCTGGTTCTCCAGTTTCCAAGTTGATCATTTCTTCCACATTGCCATGATCTGCAGTGATTAGCACTGTGCCATTTTTTTGTAACACACTATCTACGATTTTTTTAACCATCTGATCAACCACTTCGCAGGCCTTAATACCAGCCTCTAAATTACCAGTATGGCCTACCATATCACCATTACAAATATTGCTGATAATAACGTCATATTCGTCTTTACCAATCGACTCAAGCAAAAATTCGGTAATTTCAGATGCGGACATCTCAGGAACTTCTGCATAGGACCTCGCACCTTTCGAGGGAAAAATAACCCAATCTTCTCCTGGATTGCCGTCTTGCGACTGACCATTCATATAATAGGTAACCATACGCTCTTTTTCTGTCTCGGTGATTCTGAGCTGACGTAAACCATGAGTGGCTAGTACTCTACCCACATTTTCTTTTATTTGTAACTTGGGGAAACCTACGTCGACTGGTAGGTTTCGCTCGTAGGAAGTCATTGTGGTGAAATACAAATTCTTTATCACTTTTTTACGAGTAAACGTGTTGACAAATTGCTGCTCCTGGATACTTGTTTTGTGATATTTTTCGTAATGTGGATCATAATCTTCATCTGCAAAACCCTGTTCAAAATCTTGCATCACAAACGCCCGAGTTAACTCACGAGGACGATCGACCCGATAGTTAAAGAAAATAACCGCATCGTTGTCATTGACAACTCTTGGCGTGCCATCTTCTTCACATATATTCACCGGCTCAATATACTCGTCGGTAATTCCCTCTTGATATTGCTGTTGTAGCGCCCCAACCGGATCCTTCGTACAACGACCGCTACCAAGAGTAAGAGAATCGTAAGCTTTTTCTATACGATCCCACTTTTTATCTCGGTCCATCGCATAGAATCTACCCATAATAGATGCCAAAATACCTACCCCAATACTCTGACACTCATCTAATAAACGACGAATATAGTTAGTTCCGGCGGTAGGTGGTGAATCACGTCCATCGGTAAAGGCGTGTATCATTACTTTTTGTAGCTCCGCAGCTTTCGCCACTCGCAATAAGGCATACAAATGCTCAACGTTTGAGTGAACAAAGCCGCCTCCAACCAAACCAAATAAATGTAGGGTTGAGTTATTAGTTTTGGCGTGATTAATAGCGTTTTGAATAGCCTGATTGTGAGCAAAAGTTCCATCTGCAATGGCGGCATTTATACGAGGCAAGTCTTGAAAAATAATGCTCCCTGCACCAATATTCATGTGACCGGTTTCCGAGTTGCCATCAACCCCTTCTGGCAAACCAACTGCTTGCCCACTGGCCACTAGCTGGGTGTGCGGATACGAGATCCATAACTGATCCATCGTACTCGTATTTGCTAACTTGATAGCGTTGCCTGGGTACTCAGGACCAATACCCCAGCCGTCCAGAATTAACAATACAACTGGTCCACCTGCTTTTGATGGCTGGCGTTGAATTGAATCATTAAAGGCGTGGCGGGTAATTTTTGCTTGCATACCGTATGCACTTACTATACCGCAACGTGCTGTTACTGCAACCACCGACGAGCCGCTTCTTCCAAAAGTGAAGGAGAAGTGATGTCGTACCAAAGACCCTGAAAGATGAAAGCGCTTAATTGGCCTTGCTTGGCCAACACAGGAAATACATCGCTTTCTAAAAAGACTGGTCTATGCTTTGGTATCATTTCAATAACACTAGGATTTAGTACATACAGACCAGTATTGACAATACTGATTCCTTGATCTGTCCCCTTTTCGAGAAACCTAATAATACTGTTACCCTGTAGGAACACTTGGCCAAATGAGCGTTCACCCAAGCGAGGCTTCACTCCGATAGTGGCTAGCTTTTGTTCATTTAAATGAAACTGAATAAATTCAGAGATATTTATCGAGGTTAAAACATCCCCATGTAAAACTAAAAACGGAGCTTGATTGAGCAGGTGGGCACAATTTTGCAGCGCGCCAGCGGTACCTAAAGATTCAAGTTCTGGCATATAGGTAATTTGACACCCTAGCTCTCTTCCATCACCAAATCGTTTTTGAAGCTCAGATATGAAATCATGATCTGTGCAAATAATACATTCAAGGATGCCGTGAGTTTTGAGCTGCCCTAAAATTATTTGCAGTAAATGTTGACCATTAATTAAACTCAACAATGATCGACGTTTTGCTGATTTGCCGCCTGCCAAAATTACCGCCTGAGAGACAGCGGGGGTCATACCTTCGCTCAGAATTTTCTCCACTGCGTGGGAGCGATTACGAATGACTGACCCATCGACAAGGATGTCGACACGCTGTAACAATTCATTGGGAAGTGTGATGGTAAGCCGAGTTCTTTTGCGCATATTTTTTATGTACTATTGATAATGTATGAAATTATCATACAGCGTCATACCGTTTCATACAAATAGAAAAAGGTTTTATTCAGTCCTTGGAGTTGGAAACAATCTTCGTCCGACCATGCGTTACTACTAAATACTGATCGTCAGTTAGTAATACCGAGGAATATTTGGACTGATAGAGTAGTGGGTACGCTTTTTCGTATCCAGGCTGAAAAATTGGGTTCCCCCAATGCGGAAGAATTAGATAATTAACTAAGTTTGCGCCAGTGGTAGATTTGAGATTGGGAGCCTGCGCTGGATCATCAATGAATCTACATACATTTATGTCTGGACATACCAAAATTGATCCAGCGCTGGAACCAACATAGGTTTTTTGATTATCTGGATTAGACATCAAATGCAAAAAACCCGACTGCTGAGCCTGATAAAGCAAATAAAAGGTATTACCACCTGCCACAAAAAAAACATCATATGGTGCTAAGTCTTTTTCTAATTGATTCTGAGTTTTGTTGGTTAATGTGTAATCTGTAACTGCAAAACCAGCATCCACAAGTCCTTGCCGATCCTCATCGAGCCAGTGCTTATCTCCTTTCTCTAGCTCTTGTGCGGTATCGATAAAAACCAATGATAATTCTGTTGGAGATTTGTCAAGTTGGGTAATCCAGGAGTGAATAACTACATTGGAACTCGAGGTAAGAATTAGTTGCTGCATACGGCTCTTGTATTTTAACAGAATCTTTCGTAGGCTGAGTGTATGTCTCTCAACAATTCGATTCGTAAGTTACTCCAAAGTTTTGTGTATGCGGGTCAGGGCATTCCCGTGGCATTTAAAGGCCGTAACATGCGAGTGCATGGTGCGGCAACCATTGCGGTGGTGGCGACGGGATTATGGCTAGGTATTAGTCGATTTGAGTGGCTGATTATTTTATTGTTTATCGCCGCCGTTTGGTCACTCGAGATGGTAAATACCGCCCTAGAAGAGTTGGCTAATACGATGCGTGATACCAATCATCTCAACTATAAAGCAACAAAAACCGCTCGCGATGTAGCAGCGGGCGCAGTACTTGTCATGGCAATAATTGCTGCAATTAGTGCCTGTATTATTTTCTTTCCGTATGTCTCATGAAGTTAAAAATATTTGTTAGACTTTTTTACCTATTTCAATTTTTCTTTGATTTCATTTTTATCTACGCTGTAGAAAAATTATATTTTCTTGATTTAGGACTGAGTTTATCTCAGATTGGCTTGCTCTTATTTATGTGGTCATTAATGACCCTAATCCTCGAAGTACCAACAGGCACACTGGCGGATCACTGGAGTCGAAGAAAAATGCTTATATTATCTGGAATATTTTTCGCTCTTTGCTATGCAATTTGGGTAATTGGTGGAACTTTCTGGACGATTTTAATCGGCTTCTTTTTCAGAACACTCGGTTCAACTTTTGCTTCAGGAACTTTGCAAGCATATATCTATGATTATTTGAAACTCAATCACAAGGAAGAAGACTTTGAAAAAATATGGGGAATGGGAAATGCGTTTCGAACATTTGGCATTGGCATAGCTGTGCTATCTGGTGGTTTTCTGAGTGAAATTTCGTACCAGTTTACATCAATTGCTTCAGCGTTCTCAGTGCTTACAATTTCCTTTATTGCTTTTGCGTGGCCAGAAATACCACGTACTACTTCTTCCAAAGAGGAAAAATACTGGATATTTGTGAAGCGCTCATTTCAAATTGTGCGTAAGAACGCAAATATTTTAAGAATCGTGATATTTTCTGGTATTACCCTCTCAATTTTTGCCAGTCTTGAAGAATTTAATGATGTATATTTACAATTTTTAGGTTTCCCCAATTATGTCATTGGTATACTATTTGCGATTGCTACAATTGGTCAGAGCTTAGCCAGCCTGCTGGCTCACAAATTTAAAAACTATTCTTTACAAACATTAAATCTAGTCACTATCTTTGGATGTATTGCACTGCTTGGAACGGCAACTATTAGATTGCCGATAATGGCGATTACTGTGTTATTTCTTGGAGTCTTACTTGAATTCAGTCATGTACTTAATGAGGGAATAATTCAAAGAGAAGTTCCTCAAGATAAACGGGCAACAATAGCATCTCTAAATAACTTTGTTCATAATTTAATTCCCTTTCAGTTGCTCTTTGGGTTAGTTGCGAATAATTATCATCTCCAACTTTCATATGGAATTTTTGCCTTGGCATTATTTATATATCTATTGAGTACAGTGACGATCAGCAGATATAAATCTGTAAATCGATATAGTAATCAGTGATATTTATTGAGCTGGAGATAGAGTGGCGGCGGCGGATGCCGCCGCACTGCCAGATGCAATATAGTTTTCTATTGGTTGACTTAATATATTCAACAACGAACCTTTTACTAAATACACCTCTGGTTTATCTGCATACTTAGCATAAAACGTATTCAGTGTGGACCCCTGCTTGCCCACCACAAGAGTGCTGTCTGTTGTACCGCTGGTAATCAAGACTAATTGAGCTGATCCGGAACTGACACCAAGCAGGTCGTTATTTATTTCGCTCTGTGCTGCTACAGAGTTAATCTGTGAATCAGTCAGTGAATTGAGTAGTTTTTGTATCATACTACGGTCAGCTTCTACTCCATTCACCTGCCAAATATCTCCATTTTTAGAAAAAGACTGAATCACATTCATCGGACTGATGATCGAAACTGCGGTAATTGATTCAGGAGTGATTGAAACAAGTTGGTTGGTTTGAGGCGATAAACCAGGTAATCGAACTTCAGAAACAAATTGTGGTAAAAAAATCACTGCTAATAAAACGAGCGAAATAACCGAGAGTAAACGAATGAAATAGATGGTTTTCATAGTTTAAATAGAGTTGATGCTTGATACTGAAGTTTTTTTTGAAGCCTGCGACGCCAAAAAGTCACCACACCAACAATAAGTGGAAAACCAACGGCGAAGCCATACACGACGACAGATAAAACGACTGGCTGATTTTGAGAGGAAAAAACCAAGGCGCGATCTATGGCTTGTTTACTTCTCAAGGTATTGAGCATAGTATCTCCAGCCAACCAAGACACCGCTGCCAATCCCACCGACCCATTGCCAGGCGAGGCTTGAATCAGCTCATTAATCAATAAATCGCCAGAACCAATCACCACTAATCGACCTGATGCGCTTGATTCTGGTGGGGTGAGTGCCACACCAAGTGTTTGTTCCGCCAAATTTGATTCAGCAAACTCTTGGTTTGGCGCTAATGATTGAGGATTCGACACCACTCCACCATATTGAGTCGTCAAAATAAGGGGATCTAGTAACCAACCTTTTTCTTTAAGTGTTTCTTGTTGGGCAACAACTGAACTGCCCCAAGTGACCAGTATCGTCTGAGGATTAGTGATGAGAGGATTGGCATCTGCCGTACGCGCTCGAACCCAAAGTGGATAGGGCAACAAATACTGCATAGCTCCCTGAGAAACCCGAATGGTTTCGTTCGAGCGCAAATCGTACACAAAATCACTCGCGATTTTCACTCCAAATGTTTCAAGCAACAAGTTGAGGTTGTGTTCAACAGGAAAAGCAGTTTGGGTTTCTGGATCGGCCAATACCCCCGAAGCTAGTACTAAGAGCGACCCGCCCTTGGCTACATACTGATTGAGTGCTTCAAGCAATGCTGGCTCATAATAACTAGTGGGTGCTGCCAACACCAATACCTTCGTTGTTGGGTCTATAGTTTCTGCTACTTTGCCATCTGCAACTAATAAGTTGACTTCGGAAAGAAAGAATTGCCTTTCCAATAATTGTGACCAGGCAGATAATTCACCCTGCAAATTTTTTTCACCATGCCCAGCAGCAAAGACAACTGAGGGTTTGTCCTGCCGAGTCATTTGGTAAATCAAGCTTGTGAGTTGATATTCCAGATCTTCCGTACTTTGAATAAAGGGCATTGTTTGATGTTGGTCGGCATAGGCTATCACTAAGCCAAAGTATCCACTTTTCACGTTAAATTCTTCTTGGCTTATCATATTGAATTGAACTTCTTGAATTCCTAACTCAATTGCCTCTTGTTTACTTTCGGAATCAAGGCTTGGATCCTTTTGTAATACTTGAACCCGCTTACCACCCAAACGCTGATAGTCCGCGAGAATGTCTTTCGTATCTCTGAGAATTGGCTGCAGTTGGACCGGCATTGAATTGGAAGCATAGAGTGTCAGAGTAACTACATCAGGAACTTGTGAAAGTACTTCCTTTGTTGAAGTTGTCAGACTATACAAACGCGATTGTGTGACATCGATTCTGCCAGGTATTTTTTGACCAACAATATTGCTGAGCACAGCGACAATGATCAACAAAATGACAATTTGTTGTGTCATCGCGTAGCCCAGTTTTCGAGAGCCATATTTTTGCCGTTGCAAATACAGTACCGCTATAGCTAGACATACAACAATAATTGAGATAAAAAACCAAACATCACGTACATCAATAACTCCACGATACAGAGAATTTAAGTGTGTTAAAAAGGCAAGATTGCTCATTATATTACTTAGCTGAATAGGTATACGACTTGTTATTAGCTCAAACCCAAGTAATAACCACATAAAACTGGATACTATAGCTGACAATAGCGTGGCCACCTGATCTCGCAGTAATGCGGAAAAGACCATAGTAAACGAAATTAGAAATCCAGAAAAAAGCCAGGTGGCCAACAATTGAACTAGATAGACTCCCCAATCAAACCGACCAACCAAACTTACCCCTATCGCAAGTGGGATGGTGGTCAAACTTAATGCGACTGGGATTGTTAACAAACTGAGAAATTTGGCCACTAATACCTCAATTTCTCTGAGGGGATGGGTCAAGAGTAATTCCAAAGTTTGCTCGGTTTTTTCCTTAGCTACACTGCCCATGGCAAGTGCTGGTAAAAACACGATGGCAAACCAAGGATATACATCAAATAACGGCCTGAGTGATGCTTGGCCAATCAAGAAAAATTGGCGAAAAAAGAAAAAATACCAAATCACCGCCGCAATCACAAACAGCAAATATGTCGCTGGATTTACCCGTTGTCTGAGCCATTCGTGACGTATGATTGAGAACAGTTGTTTCATGATTTTTCCTCCGTCACAGTTTTGAACAAGTGTTCCAAATCAGCTCCCACCGAGCTGAGAGACCAGAGCACAAATTGATGTTTCTGTTGAATTTCAGATAGAACTACTTGAGCTGGTACTTTAGTTTTTGATTCTATCTCTATAAACAAGCGTTTTCCCACAGTTTTATGAGTAATCACCGCGACTCTTGGCTCTTTTTTTATTATCGACAACGCATTTTTACCTTCTATTTCGGCGCGGATAGTTCCGGTATTATTTCTCTGTAATAAAGTTTTCTCTGTTCCATCCGCCACAATTGAACCATGACTAATGATCACAATCCGATCGCAGATGGCGCTGACTTCCTGCATCACATGCGTACTGATGATAACTGTTTTATCTTTAGCCAATCTTCTCAAGAGTGCTCTAATTTCAGTGCGTTGGTTGGGATCTAAACCTTCAGTTGGTTCGTCAAGGATCAAAACTTCAGGCTCATGTAATAAGGCAAGAGCAATACCAACGCGCTGTTTGTACCCCTTACTCAGTTCCCTAATAGGCTGCCGGTAAACCTCTTCTAGACCAACAGCAGGAACAACAAAATCGAGTGATCTGGCTAGTTTTGCTGAATTCATTTGTTTGAGCTGAGCGCTGCTGGCCAACATTTCAGATACAAGCAGCTCTGAATACAGGGGATTATTTTCTGGCAAATACCCAATGTGCTGCCTGACCTGCTCTGGATGATCAACTACAGATACACCATTGAGAGTTATCGATCCTGAATCTGGATTGAGATAGCCAACAATCAATCGCATGGTGGTTGTTTTACCTGCACCATTGGGACCAAGAAGGCCAAGGACTTGTCCAGTTTTAATCTCGAGAGACAACTGGTTTACCGCCACTTTTGAACCAAAACGTTTAGTAACACTATCTAAAACTAACATGATGTTGCAATATGTACCAAAAATAGCGTTAGTTGGCAAGCAGTAATCCAAATTGCATATTAAATACTTATCTGAACTTATTACAATTTATTGTTACAATTAATTTCTTGATGAAATCAATCTTAGTTTTTTGTTTACTTTTTTTGATTGGCATTACCGCAAGTTTTGTTGTCATTACATTTCAATCATATCGAAGCTATACCAATCAAATTGAATCAGATATTGCGGTATTACAAGAACAAGTGTCGGACAACTTTATAAGCAGTTCAAAGGACGTTAAAAAAGCCGCAGAATTGCCAGAGCTTGCACGGGTTATTCAGACCAACACCACATCTAACAGACAAGCCTTAGAAGAAGCCTTTGTCAAGCTGATGGAACAAAATTCATCCTATGCTCAATTGAGATTTTTAAACCAAAAGGGTGATGAAGTAGTCCGTGTTAATCAAACCCAGAATGGTATCAGCATTGTTCCTCAAAACAAATTGCAAAACAAAGCTGAACGATATTACTTCTCAGACACGATGAAATTAAATCAGGGTGAATATTACATTTCTCCGCTCGACCTAAATATTGAAGGCTCTCAGATTATTGAGCCGTATGAGCCATCGCTTCGCTTATCTACACCGGTCTTCGACACCACAAACAAAAAAGCTGGTATGGTAATACTCAACTTTGATACAAGTAATGTTTTGTTTGAAATAGAGAGAAAAGATGATCAGAATCCAATTTATAGAATTTACTTTACAAACTCGGATGGAGAGTGGTTTCGAGGACCAACTCCTGAAGATGATTGGGCTTTTATGTTCCCCGATGGAGAAAATCATCGAGTCAGGTACAGTTTCCCCATCCTTTGGTCAAAAATACTCTCCACAGACTCAGGTTCTGTCCTGACGCAAGATGGCTATTTCTATTTTGGTAAAATTAAACCGATTGAATTGGTGCAACAAAACGAAAGCATTAAGCAGACCTTCAGCTACTTCTCTCGGTACTTAGAAATTCGAGACTACTATATGGTGGTCATCGTTCATATGCCAAAAGCATTATACGGTGAGTTGTTACTTAAGCAGGTGGTGGGAGTAAATATTTTTTACCTCCTACTGGCTGGTGGAGGTTTGGGGCTGGCTGGTGTCATTCTTGCCAAAAGAACAACAAAATAATCCACTCATTTCAATGAGATAATACGATCGATGTATGTTCATATAAAACTTGTACTCGTTACTATGTTCTTTGGACTATTTGTGAGTGGCGTACTGATTGCTTGGTTGCACATGTCAACAAACACTTTTCCAGTTATCAATTTTGAAAATACTCCCACTTCGTCACCCCAACCCTCCCCAAGTCCAAGCCCCACTCCAGATCCATTGCGACCGAGAACAGCATTACTCCTCGGCTACGTTGGTGGGAATCATGAGGGGAGCTTGCTTACCGATTCGATGTTGCTTGCTCAAGCAAATTTTAAAACCAAACAATTAACACTGGTTTCAATACCCAGAGATCTTTGGGTCACAATACCACTCCAAACATCTCTAGCTGCCACATCGTCGGGGAAAATTAATCAGCTGTATGCTCTAGGAACTGACCAGCGCCGCAACCTAGAATTACCAGAAAAATATCGCGGCGCTGAAGGGGGTTTAGTATTAGCCCAAGATATCGTTGGCAACGTGCTTCAACAGCAAATCGATTATGTGTTTGCAATCAATCAAGTTGGTTTAATTGCTTCACTCACCCAACTTGGACCAATTCCTGTCAAAGTTCCCTACAGCTTTGTTGATGAGTATTTTCCCATCGCTGGCGAAGAAAATAATCCTTGCAATAAATCTCCAGAAGATATCGCCACGCTATCCGCATCATTACGTGGATTTGAGCTCGAAAAACAATTTACCTGTAGATATGAGCGTTTGGAATTTACTGCAGGGTTACAACAACTTGACGCATCAACTGCTGCTAAATTTGTACGCTCTCGCCATGCAGTAATTGGCGGTAGTGACTTCGGCCGCTCACAACGTCAACAAGCCTTAATTTCAGGAATTAAAAATCTTTTGAGTCAACCCATAAATTGGTTAATAATCCCTACTCTGATGAGTAAAGTTTTTCATAACGTGGAAAGTACTCTAGATCTAACTGATTTTCTCGAGCTCGTGGGCTTAACATCAAATCCAGAGACTTGGAATGTACAAAGCTACCAATTGGATAAAAGTAACGCGCTTTGGGAAACTAGAAGTCCAGATGGTCAATATATAGTAGTAGATCGCGCTGCTTCCAGCAGCGCGCAACTCAACGACGAATCCTGGCCAACATTGAGAGAGATTGTAAAAGAGTGGTTAACACAAGCCCCCGCGGAAGTTTCCTCCCGCGGGGGCTCACTTGATGATCAGGCGCCTTGACTTGCCTTATTCCACCCATCTACCTGTTATACGCATTTATTATTCAGTTTCTTTCAGCCAAATTTGGAAACGTTCCACTTCAAAAATTCCATCTTTCCATTCTCCTAAAATTATTATATTGTCGCCGATCATCGGTGTATAGCCGGTGGATACAACCTGTTGTGGCTGAACAAATCTAATTGGTATAACCTGATTACTCGTATGCAGTAATTGATACAATTCTTGATTTTTTCTTAGTAACCTACCTGCCAATACCTGCTCCTCTTCAACGGCGGGTGGTCGTCCAACTCGTTCCCAAGTATTATTCCGAAACACTCTGTTCCAAAGATTTACCCTGTGAAGTAGTATGCTGCTCACAATAATGGCGGTAAAAATGGCGAATCCAACTACTCGTTTCCGATAATGAAAACCATACTCCGAATGTTGGACCAACCACCAACCAATCAGAGTCACTAAGAAACTGGCTCCAACAGCAAACCAAGGCAGCCGAGTCATAAAAATAAGCCAACCATCTGAACCAAACCGAACCAATTGTGAAAATCCCATTATCAGTGACTGATACCAAATTAAACTGAAAAGGATGCTGGCTAGCAACATGAAGGTACTAATGCCAAAAATAACTGCTGCAGAACCGATATAGAAAAGCCAACTAGGCTTCATATGGATGTGCTCTGTGTGGATTTTTTCCATCACATCTTGACTACAATCAAAGCTGTTAGGTTTATGATTTTTTTTCATGTTGTTTTTTTTGCTTTGGCTCATATTCTTGTAAGGCTTTAGCCAATAAAATTTTCGAGCGTCGCAACCAGGTTGCAACCGTACCCTCAGGTACCTTCATGACTTCGCCAATTTCAGCATATTTTTTTCCTTCGAGATAATAGAGGGCGACCACACTACGGTACTGCAGTGGCAGCTGATCTATTACTTGATCAATCTTCTCTCGAAGTAATGTTTCATCCAAACTCACTTCTACGTCAGATTTGCTGACCAAAGAACTTACCAACTCAGGCAATAATTCAAATGAAACTAGTTTTCGCTGACTTCGAAAGTGGTCCATTGCCTGGTTATGAGTAATACGATAAATCCAGCTAGATAATTTCTTTTTAGTGTTGAAACTGCGTAAATTCGTATATGCTTTGATTAATGCCTCCTGCACAATATCCTGAGCAATGTCTGGATCATGAACTAGGGTAATCGCATACCGAAAAAGTGGTTGTTGGTAGCGCCGCACAACTTCAACATAGAGCTCTGGATTGTTTTTTCGAACTTTTTCTACCAACTCTTCATCTGAGAGTACTTTAACTGATAATCCTCGCATGATTTTGCTATACTATACTGAAGGGTTTTGAAATGCTACTGAAAAAACCAGAAAAATTCATTCTCACGATGTTAATTTTATACATCGGCTCAATGTCTCTGTTACTAGTACTCCACATATTTTTTCGATATTATTAGCGTTGATATGCTAATTTCTGACATTTACCACCGGAGCGCAGTCACAATTTCACACACTAAAACCATTCGGGAAGCGCTTAGCTTGTGCATCAAAAAAAAAGTAAATGGCTTAGTAGTACTGAATGAAGATGCTAGAGTCGTTGGCGTGCTCTCGGTTCAGGACATCGCGGCCACCACTATTCCCAATCAGTTTCGACAAAATATTGGTATGGCAGCAGCTATGTATAAAAAAGGCTTTTTTCACGAAATGTGCGCAGAAATTCAAGATCGACCAATTACAACCTGTATGAGAAAAAGCTTCGAGTATGTGAATTTACACGATAACATCATGGCGATTACTGCCGAATTTTTAAAAAATGATCTCTATATCGTTCCAGTAATTGAAAAAGGCGAGTTACTTGGAATAGTGACCCGATCGGAAATTAAAGCTGCCCTTGCCTATGGTATGAATCTGGCCGACCACCCGCAAAAGAAATATACAGTAAAATAATAACTCGACACCTGCTATGCCCACGCTCACTCTATTTTCTTTCGTTTCACTCGTCGTACTTTGCGTAGTGTACGCGTTCTTAATCACTGAAAAGATTAACAAAGTGATTGTAGCAATTCTTGGCGCCGCTTTGTTGATAATCAGCCAAGTCTTTCAAACAGCTAGTCATACCAGTCAGGACAATGCCTTCAGCTTCATTTCTCACAACTTAGACATTCTCGGTTTCGTTATTGGTATGATGATACTGGTTGGCATTGTGCGCGAATCGGGAATCTTTGAGGCAATCGCCATTTGGCTAGTAAAAAAAATCAATGCCAACCCGTTTGCTCTATTGGCTGTACTTGGTTTTTTAACCTTGGGAATGACAGCGTTATTCTCCAATATTCCTACTATATTGATAGTCATTCCGATTACACTCGTGCTCATTAAACAGTTGAAGCTACCATATTTTCCTTATATTTTTATGGTATTAGTGATGGCGAATATAGGCGGAGCCATGACTCCAATTTCGGATCCCACTACATACTATCAAGCAAAAACAGTTGGCCTCACCTTTACTGAAGTTCTTGGTAACTCTGGAGTAATTGTGCTGGTACTTGCAGTAGTCTCCTTTGGATACACAGCACTGGTGTTTCGCAAAGAGTTACGCGCTGTCAAGATCTCCAAAGACTCTATTGCATTTTTCAGACCCCGTTCTGCCATTAGAAATAAAAAGGTGCTTACAAGGGGCACTCCTATTTTGATTCTCGCTATTATACTTATGATTAGCAAAGGATGGATGAACTCAACTTTTGGGATTACTCTAGATAATGCCACTATTTCTTTGACAGCGGCGTTTTTTGCGATGTTGCTGTTTCACCGAGATCCAAAAAAAGTTTTTACTGATCTGATTGACTGGGAAATTATTTTCTTCTTTATGGGACTATTCATTATTGTGGGTGCATTAGAATTCACTCAAGTAATTGACTTGTTGGCTCACGTGCTCGTACGTATTTCTCAAGGGAACGTGCAATTCCTAACTGGCTTAATCGCTGTTGGATCTACCATCATTTCTACATTTATTGACAACGTGCCCTACAACATCACCATGGTAAGTGCGATTCAAGCAATGGAAAAAAATGGCCTGTGGGTGTATCCACTGTGGTGGGCACTCAACCTAGGAACAAGTATCGGGGGCGCTGGCTCACCCATAGGTGCCGCATGCAACGTAATCGCCTTTGGACAGATTCATAGAGATGGACATCACCCCAAGTTTGGTTATTACTTAAAAATTGCCGTGCCACTCATTCTACTCAATGGCTTCATCACGTTTGTGATTCTCTCGCTGAGATATTTTAGTTGAAGATTAATCCAAAAAGTCTTGTAGTTTTTTACGACGACTCGGATGTTTGAGTTTACGGAGCGCTTTGGCTTCGATTTGGCGGATACGCTCGCGAGTGACACCAAATTGGCGCCCGACTTCTTCGAGTGTCATCATTTTATTGCCAGATAAGCCAAAGCGCATTTTTAGCACTTTTGCTTCACGATCTGACAGCGCCTCTAGTACTTCGTCCACATTTTCGCGTAGCATTTGTAAGCTGGTTGCTTCGTAGGGTGAAACCTGCGCATCATCGGAAATAAAATCACCTAAAACACTCTCATCATCGCCAGATCCAACCGGCGCTTCCAGTGAAGTCGTATTCTGTGATATTTTCAAAATCTCTCTTACTCGCTCCGGCTCAAGCTCCATCTGCTTGCCAATTTCTTCTGGGGTAGGCTCACGTCCCAAATCCTGCATCAGTCGCCGACTGGTACGCATGAGTTTATTAATTGTTTCTACCATGTGAACGGGAATCCGGATAGTTCTAGCTTGGTCGGCGATCGAACGAGTAATAGCTTGTCGTATCCACCAGGTAGCGTAGGTAGAAAATTTAAAACCTTTCGTCCAATCAAATTTTTCTACGGCGCGAATCAAACCTTTATTACCTTCTTGAATTAAGTCGAGGAAAGTCATACCTCGGCCAATATATTTCTTTGCAATGGAAACCACCAAACGAAGGTTGGCATCAATCAGTTTTTGTTTAGCAATTGGATCAGCGTTGTCAACTCGTTGGGCTAAACGAATTTCCTCTTCACGATTTAACAACGGAATTCTACCAATTTCTTTCAGATACATGCGCACGGGGTCTGAAACTCCAGATGAGCCTAGGGCAGAAAGCTGTTCCAGTTCGCGTGTCAGCGCATCAGTATCTTCCACGTCGCCAGGCTCCGCTACTGACTCAAAAATATCGATGTTTTCCTGAATTGCCGTATCGTATAAATCATCTAAAGTCTCGATATACAACTCTGGTTCAACAAAAACATCAAGAATATCATCCTGAGTAATAAAACCGTTTTGTCGAGCTTTTTTTAATAAGACCTCGATATCAGCTTGGAGTGCTTTGGGTAGAGTAACCATAAGTAGTTGAAGATACGTTATACAACAAGTAATAAAAAAAGCAAACAAGACCGCCCACTACAACTGAGTGGGCTGTTCTTATCCCATTAATCCACCTCATTATACAACACCGCGAAGCAGAAGGGTATCTACGACTAGCTTCACGGCAGTTGCATAGGCTGCCATCCGAGCAGACACCTGCATTTGTGTGTGCTTGAGCCACATTTCGTCAAATGCCTGCTCCATGATAGGTTGCAACTGAGATAAGACCAGCTCTTTTTTCCAGTGTATGCCTTGTAAATTCTGCACCCATTCAAAATATGAAGTAGTGACTCCACCGGCGTTAGCTAAAACATCAGGAATAACGAGAATCTTATTTTTTTCCAAAATTACATCTGCTTCGGGCGTAATTGGTCCATTGGCCATTTCAATAATATATTTTGCCTGAATGGTCTGGGCGTTTTCTTGTGTAATGACTGATTCTAGTGCAGCTGGTACAAGCACATCAACCGGCAGTGCGAGTAATTCTGCATTGGTTAGCTGGCGACCTTGATCGACAGCGCACCCATCATTCGTACAACAACATTGATTCAAAGAGCCTTTTTCTTGTTTGCAGGCTAATGTTTTGGCGGGATTCAGACCAGATTCAACATAAACCCCTCCACGAGAGTCAGAAATAGCTACCACGCGATAGCCCAATTGGTCGGCATGGTAGGCAAACCAATAGCCAACATTACCAATACCTTGAATAGCGATGGTAATGTCTTTCTTGCGCTGCCAACCGAGTTTTTCTGCTAGTTTTTCTAGCACATAGACTCCACCAAGACCAGTCGCTTCTTCCCTGCCTTCAGAGCCTCCATACTCAATTGGTTTGCCAGTGAAAGTTGCTTGAGGATTTAAGCTGAGCGGATGTTTTTTAGCATAGGACTGAGCCCATGCATCAACCATCCATGTCATTATTTGCCCATTGGTATTAACGTCCGGAGCAGGCACATCCTGCCAAGGACCAATGAATTCCGTTAACCAAACTGCATAGGCTCTGCTGAGGCGCTCGAGCTCAGCGAGTGAGAGCGCCTTGGGATCAACAACAATTCCTCCTTTTGCGCCTCCGTATGGAATACCCGCAATGGCGCACTTCCAAGTCATCCAAGTAGACAGCGCCAGGACTTCCTCTTTTGTTACTCCTGGATGAAAACGGATTCCACCTTTATACGGACCCCGAGCGTTGTCGTGTTGTGATCGATAGGCAGAAAAAGCTTGTTTTTTACCATCGTCCATTTTGACTTCAAGCTCTGTTTGATGTAAATAATTTGGTTGCTTAAGTTTCTGAATCGCTTTTTTGAACCGAGCAGCATCTGCATATTGTGGCTCAAGTAATTTGGCAACATTTTCTAGTTGTGTTACTGCTTGTTGATGGGGATTATTTACCATAAGCTTCCTTCACTGCTAATGCTATTGCCGGCACTACTCTGGGATCAAACGCAGTTGGTAAAATATTGTGTTGATCTGGTTTTATTACCAACTGAGCGAGCGCTAAAGCCGCCGATTG
>CAYNWG010000007.1:0-39032 GCA_964400865.1 uncultured Pseudomonadales bacterium | reverse complement strand
ATCGGGCAACTGATTGGGACGATAGGTCAAGGCCAGAACAGAGCGGTTTTTTGTTTATTTTTTTATTGAATTGTATCCATAGAAAAAGAAACAATATTTGGTTCTGCAAACGTTTCGATTGGTCGAAGTTGATAACCAAAAGTAGCAGTGGCTACAGTTTCGAATCTTTGAACACACACTTGTTGTGAAAACTGCTTATTAATTCCATGACAAATTAAATATATGCTTTGTTTGGCGTTTGTATCAATTGGCCGAAACTTCCCACTATAGAAATCGATTTCTGCAAGTTGTTTATTAAATAATTTTTCTAGGTTGTACCAATAGACAGTATTATCCCATCCCCAAGAATCACCAGCGCTCACAACAAAGATGGAGATTGAATTATCGGGAAAGTTTGATTCCTGATATTCATATATCTTTGATGTGATAGACGAAATCGCTGAAATAGTTGGATGTTGGTTATAGAACAACTTTGATTTGAGAGCCGCCGGAACAAAAAAGAGTAAATACATAGCCGTAATAAATAGTAGTGATCGTTTATTCAAAATAGAAAATATAACTCCAAAAAGTAGTAATGTATATGGAAGTAGCGTTGTTAAATAAGCCTTACTTGTGTTTGTCGCTTCCTCTGCTGAATAAATATATGCAATAACAAATATGGAGAAAAACCAAAGCGAAAAAATTGAGTTAACAACATACTTACGATTGTGAATATTCTTTTTAATGTATGCAATAAAAAGAATTGCAGACAGTAACAATACATAGGGCTGAGTTGTAATATTATTAATTTTTTGTAAAAGTACTCCACTGATTACATTTACTACTTGTTGATGCAGTGTTGAAAAAAAATTAGTTAAAGAAAAAGCTGCGCTTGAGTTTTGGAGTTGAGTGACAAACTGAAAAATTAGCTTTACATCATAAAAATTATGGTGGAATTGAGAGTACAGAGAGGGAAAATAGATTACACCACTTAGTATGCCTAATGAGATAAGAAACTTCTTAGAAAGAATTTCCTGATTATACACATACATGATAAACATAAATTTGGGGAGAACTATTAATAGGTGTGGGGGATAAATAACAAAGGCAGCTTGACTCAATATAAGTGAAAATAATAAATATTTATTATTTTTCTGTTGCAAATATTTTGATAACAGAAACAGAGAAATTGTCTCTAAAAAAATTGCGTTAGTTGGTTGAGAAGGCCACGCAGATAATTCGATCGAAAGAGGTGAAAAAATTGCGAACAATAATACAAGTATTCCCGCTTTTCTAGAAAATACGCTTGACGCAGTCAAAT
Organism: uncultured Pseudomonadales bacterium; assembly: GCA_964400865.1. GTDB lineage: Bacteria > Patescibacteriota > Microgenomatia > UBA1400 > PJMF01 > DAOQVB01. The sequence goes on along the minus strand of CAYNWG010000007.1, from coordinate 37,732 downwards.
ACAATAACCAGGCAGAAATTAAATTCAAACATAGGTAAACAAAGAAGTAACCCTCAGGACTCTTTTGACCAAAAAGATATGCTATGGCACTCATATATAATCCCAAAGAAGATTTGTGGAAAATAAAATTGTTGTTTTGATCTAAGGCACTGATTTCTCCATTTTCAGGGAAGATTGAGTAGGAAATCATATGTTCAGCAGAGAGTAATTGAAAACCTTGATCCCCTGCAAATTTATCAAAGTTAGACCATTTCTGTATTCTTACCAATATTCCTAATGTAATAAGTATAATTAGTAGAACTGGAAAAATGGTTTGATTATCTGTTAATTTTTTCATATACACTGAGTTTGTGGCCGCTGTTTGCAATTGACACTATACGAATAGGTTTAAACCGAGAAGATTTTGCTAGGGAATACAAATCGTTGCTTGAAGTGGGAGATAGATATATTAGTTCAGTAGTTTGTCCATTGAGTTGGCCAACCAGTTGTGTAGTTAGTGGCTTAGATACAAATCCAAGCATTGGTTCAGATAGCTCAAAGTCCTCTGGATAACTTGTTAAGATATTACTTTTTGAATAATTAATTTCGATAAAATTTGACATTTCTTTTTTTACTTCAAGAATATGTATTAGTGTCCAACAATCCTCAAAGTTTTCGGCAGCACATTGATATTTATTTACAGATTGGATACTAATTCCAACCATAACAATAAAAATGACTACTATTTTATTACTAATTATTTTTTGAATTAAAAATAAACAGAGTAAATAATATGCGGGAAGTAGTGGAATGATATATCTTGGTAAAAAATAACCTAATTTTGCGATAATTACCATAGTTGGTAGAGTGACTACTAATATCATCAGTGCGTGCGAGGTTAGGGATATATTTTTCTTAATCGTTTGAGAGATTGTCGAGCTAACTAGTTTCCCACTTAAAAGTACATACGCAATTAATGCAGCGGATAAAAGGGTAAAAAACCATCTTCCTTGATTTAGAAAAAGATAATTGACCGCTGTTGCAATAGCAGAAAAACTATTTTCTTCAAAATACCTATTGGGTGAATAAAACCACCAATCTGATCTGAGTCGATGAGCAACGATCCAAAAACCAGTAATGAAAAAAAGCACTACTGATACAAATAGCGCTTTTCTCTCTTTCGAAAATAAAAAAAACAAGAGCATTAGTAACCCCAAAATAAAACCATTTTCAAAGCGCATAAAAAAAGCCGTTATGGAGAATATTGCTGTCAACAAATATTTATTTCTAAATAATAATAGTAGGCAGAGATAACGCAATGTTGTTCCAATGATTTCGAAATAACTTAGGTTTGTTTGAGCCAAAAATAGTGGGCAGGTTAAAAAAATAAAAATTCCAATTTTCGATATTGATGAGCTTAAAAAATTCCTGAAAAAAAAGTACATGACAACAAGAAAAGCAAATGAAAAACTAAAACTTAATACATGAATGTACAAAACATAATCATTAAAAAAATGTAACACTATCGCATATAGGATAGGTAACAATGGGGTATGTGGATAATCAGAACCTGTATTTGATAGATATTCAACTATGTTCTGTCCACTACTAAATTTAAATGCATTCTGAACTAAAAATGTTCCTGTATCCCAATAAAATGGCAAATGAAAAGTATGATTCATTTGGCCATAAAAAATAGATAATATCGTGAAAAAAAAGAAGAAAGTGCTACTCGTGAATAGTTTTCTTAAGGCATGATGTAGACGATCAATCATAATTACTTCCCGGGTGAATTATTTGAGCGTCATACCAACTTGACTGAGTTATTGTGTTTGGATATCGATAGCCTAATACTTTTTGTAGAATGTAGTACATTTGAAGCTTAGGAAATCTTGGCTTGAGATAATCTATGGTTGAATTAATATGTCTTAATTTAAAACCATTCTGTTTGGCTACCCGCGCCACGACTTGAGAAATTGGTGGGAATGTATGCAGGTGTTTCTCAGAGTCTATCTTAGTTGGAAATATATTTAACCCGTTAAGTACCTGAATTTGTTTATTAAGTTCTAATTCAACTTCGTTAGTATTTATTTTATTTAGTATTAGTTTTATAAAAAATATCCAAACAGGATAAAATTGGCTGTTTCTATTTACAAGACTTTTAACATCTGATTGAATCGATGTTGATTTTCCGTTTAGTAGGTTGAAATGGAGAGATAGCGATGATTTGTCTATGTTTCTTAACAACTTAGCAGATTGCGCTGTAACATGATTTGGGAGAACTGAGATGACATCTATATTACCTGCGTAGTAGCGATCTAAAATAGCCTGATTGACTATTTCAGATAGGCCAAAATCATCAGCATTTATTTGGTGAAGATGATGTTCTTTGAAAAAATGAAACGTAATCAGTCTCCATAAATCTTTGATTACTAATAACCATCGTTGAAAGTGAATATATCTAGATGGTCTTATTTCGTTAATATCGATCGGTAATTCGGCAATAGAAAGGCCGAGACGACTAATTCTCAGCATGAGCTCGGAATCAAATAATTCATATTTTGCATAGCAACTTCGAATGAGCATTTTAAGTTGCTTGGTATTATTAAAAGCTTTTAATCCGTTTGTATCTGTGCCTTGATAGTTAAACATAAAGGTCAGCAGTGAGATTAACAATTTACTTCTTAATCTGTCCAAGATAGGGCGATTATCTTTACTTTGTCGATGGTGTTTTGAACCGACTACAACAAAATTCTTTTTAAGAAGTGGTATGGCTTTGGCTATGAAAGTTTTGCTAAAAAAATCGGCATCTTGAATAAAGATATATTTTGAGTTAGTTGAAAGTAATCCATGTTGAATAGCCCTACCATATGATGCTCCTGAGATTCTTAATCCTAAGATCTTTGTATTGTTTGTAAGTTGTTTGATTTTCTGCCAACTTTCATCAGTGCTCCCGTTTTCTACTAACAGAATTCTATAATCAGTGATTCCTAATTCTCTAAGCTCATTAATAAATAACTTCATTCTATTCACAATATATGCACCCTCGTTATGGATAGGAAAAATAAATGAAAACTTAGAATATTTAGTAGTCATAGGGATATGGCATGAAAGGTTTTAATAAGACCATCGGTAAGTGATGTTTCTGGCGACCACCCAAGTATAGTTTGCGCTCGGTGAAAATCAAGACAACTTCTTTTCTTTCCTGAGAAACGATCAGCAGTATATTGCATTATTGGTTTTGTGGTTACTACCCGAGAAATCAATTCAATAAGCGAATTTATTGAGGTTTCAGTGTTTGTCGCAATGTTGAATACTGCTGAAGTAGAATTCGTTATTGCTAACATATTTGCATGTATTACATCATCAATATAAATGAAGTCTCTTGTCTGTTCGCCATCCCCATGTATAAAAGTAGGAATATGTTCTTTCGCATTATGAAGCAACGTTAAAATAATTCCTGGGTTTTTGCTGAATGATTGAGATGGTCCATAGACATTTGAATATCGAAAAATTATATATTCAATCGCATTTTGTTTGCAAAATATTTCAATATATTTTTCTGATTGTCTTTTAGATTTCGCATAATAAGTGTCCAGTTTTAACCGATTATTTTCAGAGTAGGGCGGTGCATAATTATCGCTATATAACGCTCCTCCCGATGAGGCAAATATGAGCTTAGTTGGTCTTTTGAGTTTTGAAATTGCTTTAAGAATATTAACAGTTCCATGGAAATTTACTTTATTAATTATTTCTTTGTTTTTATCGTTGTTTGAGATAATTTGAATAGCTGCGTGATGACTGATTACATCGGGTTGTATTTTATCAAGAATTGTGTTTAATTCTTCACTATTGGTAATATCGCTATGAAATACAATAATGTCCGAGTATAAATTTTGCGTGCGTCCATTGATTAGATTATCGATGACAAATACTTGATGACCAAGTCGTTGGTAGGATTTAACTAGCTGAGAGCCAATAAATCCAGCGCCGCCGGTGATAACTATCTTCAACATCTTCATATATAGATATCTACTGTTGGTAAAAGCCACCCTGAAATATTATTTGTTAGTATATACTCTAAAAATGCAAATTCCACGTAAATATATGCACTGGCTTGACTTTCTTCATACCATGACGGTCAAGGAAATTCGTGCCCGTTACAAACACACGGTTGCAGGCTTTTTGTGGGTATTCGTTAATCCACTCTTACAAATGGTAGTAATTGGGATTATCTTTCGCTATTTTGTTCCCTTTGCTACTGGTAATTACTACCTTTATTTATTCTCAGGACTTTTACCGTGGAATTTCTTTAATATGACTCTATCAAAAACAACTCCCGCGTTTTACTTTGAAAGAAACCTGATACAGAAAGCAAAATTTCCAAAGGAAATAATAGTATTATCCATCGTATTGTCAAACTTTTTCAACTTTATTATTTCAATTGTCATATTTGTTACTGTGCTGGTGTTGTTTTTTCAAACAGATCTTGTAGTGTTTGTACGATTAATTGTACCTACTATTTGGCTGCTTTTTATAACTACTGGATTTTCATTACTGACGTCGAGTTTAAACGTAAGGTTTCGCGACACAAACTTTTTTATCCAGGCTATTTTGCCACTTTGGTTTTATTGCACTCCCATAATGTACGCAATTAGTAATTTGCCCGAAAAATTGAAGCATTGGATTGCTATTAACCCATTCTATGCTGTCATTGAGGGATATCACTCAGTCATAGATGCTAATAGCGGTGTGTTGTTAATTGACTTATTTCCCAGCATGCTGTCTGGAACTATTATCTCAGTGTTGGGTATTATCACGTATTATTTTATGCAGAAGAATTTTGATGATTGGCTGTAAATACAATGAAAAATAAAGTGACGATTGAGTTAGTGAACGTTACCAAAAGATATCAGATTAAGCAGGAAAAACCTACTTTTTTTGAATCATTGTTAGTAAAAAATAAACGAATGATTTTTACCGCTTTAAACCAGGTATCTTTGAAGATCAATCAAGGTGAGTCTGTGGGTATTATTGGTTCGAACGGAGCTGGTAAAACTACAATCATAAAAGTAATTGCAGGTATTACAACTCCAACAAGCGGCAAAGTTATAGTACGAGGATCAATAGTTTCAATTATTGATCTTTCAGCTGGATTTCATCCTGATTTAGTGGGACAAGATAACGTACTTCTCAATGGATTGCTTTTAGGAATGACAAAGTCAGAAGTCAAACAAAAAATGGAATCCATCAGAGCATTTGCTGATATCGGAGAGCATTTTAACGCTCCACTATTTACATACTCATCTGGCATGAAACTTCGTTTGGGTTTTGCAATCGCAATTCATGCCAACCCAAGCATCTTATTGGTTGATGAATCCATCATGGCAGGTGATGAGGAATTTCAAATCAAAGCCAGAGAAAAACTGGTTGAATTATACAAACAAAAGAAAACCTTCGTTCTCGTCAGTCATAATTTGAGATATCTTAAATCAACCGTCAATAGAATTATTTGGATCGATGAGGGGAGAGTCTTACAAGACGGAGGTCACGAAGTAATCGATGAATATGTTCTGCAATCAAAGCATTGAGGAAACCAAACAAGTAAGCTAAATATCCTAGTGTTGATAAGGCTATTACAAAAATATTTTCTCGATTATGAAGAGAGTATCGTATGTGACTAAAAATTTTATTTACCTGATTTTTTTTGAAATTTTCTGAAAACAACTTCTTTACCGATTTATTTGCTCCATACTGATAATCAAGTTTTTTTTCCACATAACCTTCTAAAAAACTTCTTTTAATTAATCGTTTAAGTCCAAATTGATACTTTACATGTTTAACCCGAACTTTGCTGGTGCCAATTAGTTTGATACCATGTTGCTGAAACTTATATGAGATATCAAGCTGTTCTCCGACTGTTGGATAGTTATTTTCATCAAATGCAATCGAATACTTATTTAGGATGGATTTATTTACAAAGAAATTGTTAACAACCAGATGTTGGATTGGGGTAGAAGTAAATGCGATATTGTTTCTAAAATAGTAATTATGAAAATCAACAGAATTAGTAAAAGTAGTCGCAAACACATTCTGCTTCAATACGACGTTGGTAAAATTGCCTTGAAAAACTATATTTGACTCATGTTTTGAGAGTATTTTCCGAATATTTTTTACATAAGAATTTGTCGGCACACAATCATCATCAAGCAATGCCAGATAGTTGTTATTTGATAGTCGAATCCCAAGGTTCCTCAAGCTAGAAACGTTATATTTTCTTGTACCCTGAATAATTTTTAGGTTACTAGACTTGAATTGAGTCCGTAATCTTGAAAAGGTCTGGTACGAGTCAGCAGGGTCAACGATAACCAGAATCTCGTCATGGAGTGAAATTTGTTTTAACAATTTGGATAGTACCAAAGAAACAAGTTTTGTTCTGTTTAAAGTTGGAATAATGATCGAAATACCTCTGTCCATTGATTTACTTTGCGTCATTGCTTTTGATATTTATGTATGATAACCTAAATATAACAGGAGGAAATAATGAAAAAAGAAGACTGTAAAAAACCCTATCTTAAACCAGAAATTAAAGTTGAGAAAATAATCGTCGAGACGTACGTACCTACCTAGGTTCTAGTCTTTGTTCTTGGTTGATTTGATGAAGTTGTTTTTTGTTAAGTGAGTGATTACTTGACGAACATCTTCTTTGATGTCTTTCAGGTTGGCATCGTAACTTTCACTTAATATTTTTGCGATTTCAGCGATAGATCGATCCGATTCAACTAGTAGACTCCAAATTTCACTCGCTGTGGTATTAAGCGAATGTACGGTAGAGTTTTCGGGACGGAGCAAAAAGACATCGTTGTCTATGGTTTTGTAGATCACATCTTTACAAATAGTAAATAGTTGCGCATCGTTTTTTTTGTTCATTTCGGTGAATTGTAATCAAGAACTAACTATTAGTAAATGAGAAAAAGTACAGACTAGCAATAAAAAAGTATGTCGTTGAGTGATCAAACTTTTTCTTTGTTCACTAACAATATGGGTATCGGGATATTTATTCCTGTTCTGATGTATTTAATATAGTTGGCAATTGATCTGTGATTGCCATCAACAATTTCGAATGTATTGTGGCCAATTTCACTGAGAATTAATGGAAAGGTATAAAAATCTGTTTCAAATACACCTTGAAGAAATTTGTCAATCTTTTCACGATGGGAAGATGTAATTGTCTTTTGTGATACCATAAATTGTTTTGCAACAGAACCAACCGCAAGATCTTCGCCAAATTCAAATAACCAGCTCAGCCCTCTAATAACATTCATGTGTTGTAGTGATGAAGTCATAATTACACCGAAGGATTCTATAGTATATTTAAACTCGTTAAGTAGTTTTGGGTTGATAGATTTGGTAGAGAATTGGCTGGGGTTATTAAATTTTAATAAAGCTTTCAACAACGGAGTTGGGGAGTTACCCAAAGTATTCTTATATACGAAGTGATTATCAAATGATGCAAACGTTGCAACTAAATGAAAAGCATTAATAAACTCAGTATGATGTATTAAAAAAATGTTCCTTGATATCAAGCTAATCGGTTTTTTAATTGAGATAATCATATCAAATTCCGACTGCTCAAGAAAGCAAAAAATAGGATGCTTATATTTTTTATTTGGATAGTTGATCTTTGTCTTTTGATAAAAGGGTGAGCCAAAAAGTATTGGAGTTCTATTTATTATTCTTACTATGGCAACATCGTCGCCTAAAGAAGTTTGCTGACTGAGCTGTTTTCTCTTCGTAGATTTACCGGTATTTTCACTTCCAAGAAAGATAAAAGCATGATGATTAATAATTGCGCTGGATGCATGAAAAAAGAAACCATTATAAGTATGAAAGAATGAAATAAAATAGGCTCTCAGGGCATCATTAAACCAGAGTAAGTTATCAGATATTGATTGACACGAGATATGCAGACCTGAGTCATCTATCATGATATTGTTTTTACCCTCAGATAAAACCACTCGAGCGTTCAGTTTGACTTTACTCTTCATGGGTAATAGAAATGCGCTATACTTTGATCTGATTTCGGATAACAGCTTTTCAGAATTACTGGAAAAGCTTATTTTTATACCAAAGAAGTTTGCTAGTACGTTATGCATAATGAATTAGAAACTACTTATTATATCTCTTCTGGTTTCAGCATGCTGCCAAGCATTCCTTCGGATTCTGTGTTGCACATACGCAAATGCAACCTAGATATTGGTATAGGAGATGTATGTTTCGGATTAATCAATGATAAATTGATAGTACATCGAGTTGTTGATATCAAGAAAAATATTCCAAATGAATATTTACTAAAGGGAGATAATAATAGTAGTCATGATGGATGGATTGAAAAAAAAGATGTTATTGGTACCGTATCTCGTGCATCAAGGTACGATCACTCAGTTAATTTTCGGATTCAACAAAAAACAGTTACAAAAATAATACTACGATTATATTGCTTTTTTGGGAGTATGTCTGGCTGGGAAGCTAGGTTACTTGTGAAATTATTCGGTCGATTATTATACATATGTACGAAAGATCACAAATATCAATTACACATATTTCAAATAATTATTAAATCGCACGTACTAAATCCTCAAGAGAAAGAGTTTTATGAGTACTTATTCAATGAGAAGAAAAGAGAACGTCCCAGTAGAGCTTTTATAGATTGGTGTTTACTAAATAAAATTTCACCGACTCATATCGGGAAGATTTTATCTTCACTGCCCGAAGCTATGAAGGTAAGTAGATCAATAACTTTGAAAAATATTTCAAGCATTTTGCTAAGAAAAAAAATTAGTTTATATGCAAATACCATCACCGATACATTCAAGCAGCATGGCATTTCATATTTTCCATTGAAGAAGCAACTGTATGAAGTTGAGGAGATAGAGTGGGGAGCAGATATTGATTTACTTATCAAGAAAAATCAATGGGATAGAGCAATTAGCGTACTGGAAGCTATTGGTTGTGTTAAAAAAAATGTACCCCCTCAGGGACTTACGCTAGTGTCTCCCAATGATATAGAGGTAGATTTACACTGGGTGGTAGCGATTCCACGCATTCATCAGGTAAATAAGCTGCAAGTTTCTCGGTTGACCAAGCAAATATGGAAAGTTGAGAAAAAAACGAGGGAGGTTAATGAAATGCTGTTGTTGGCAACTATAGTAAATTTTTGGAACAATGATTTTGCCAAGGGTTTTGGAGTATACAAAAAAATATATGAGTGGTTATATTTATCAAATAGTAGGCTCAAATTAAAAAGCGTCCTAAAATATGCAGAAAGTTTCTCAGTAAAGTGGATTGTGATCCTTATTATTGCTCGTAGTGAATTGCTTTATCAGCACAAACTCTCAAAAGAAATCGAGCAGTTGGTAACGAATAACTGGCGACTAAGACTGGTACTTATGGTAACCACATTCGGACAGGTAATGCAAAAAGATTCCAGGAAAATGTGGTGGTATGACGCTTCGTACGAAGCATGGCCGTTTACGTTAGAAGCCCATTTCATTCAACTCATTATTGATCCCGCTGTCCCACTAGTAAGATTGCTTAGGCCAAGGATTGTTATTTACCTCTTGATAATAGTAGTATCAGCATTTATAAGAAGATCTGATTTGTTATGGAAAAACTATTGAATAAATTTCTTAATTGGGTTAGGAAAATGAACTCGAGGATCAATCCTATTGCTTTTATATTATTGTGTTGTATTTTATTGGGCGTCTTGGCTGTTGTGAAGTATTTTCGAATTGATAGTAGTTCGCCTACAAGGACAATCCAAGTTAAAATCACTGGTGAAAATTGGACAAGTTCCTATAAACAATACGAGGGATTTAGGCCTCCCTATTGGTACGCGGAACAATTACATGCGGGTATGAATGCATATAATGGACAAGGTAGGGTAATAGCCACGACTGATTTGGTAGAAAAATACTCAAGATCTGGGGCTGACTTTGACATTTACCTAACAATCACAGTAAATGGTTACTTTGATTATTCTACTAATCAATTTATTTTTAATGGTCAACCTATCGTAGTTGGTAGGCAAATACATATTAATTTTCCAAATATTGAATTGGTGGCGGACATAATAGATGACGATTATTCAGTGAATGCTGTTACTAGAAAATTTAAATATGTTACTGTTGTCCAGGAGGGCATACATACGTGGCAGTATGACGCGATACAAGTTGGTAGCACAGCTTCTAATGGTAATGAAGTAATTGCGGAAGTCTTGAAGAAAAATTCTTATCGTAGCAGTGTATTAGAAATTGAAAATAGAAATAATACGCTCGAACTTATTCAAGATATCAACAAAGTGAATTCGCAAATAGAACTGAAAATTATGGTAGAAAAACATTCAGACAGTTGGTACTATGGTGGGCATCAAAAGATATCGGTAGGAAGCGATATTTGGGTTTCTATGGAAAATACTGACATTGCTGGAGCAACAATAATTTCAATCAAAGATGAATGATCTAATATTTATTATAAAAAGTAGAGTTTCATTTTACTTACTTATTCTCGTACTTTTCAATATTTCGCTGTTGTTTGTAAACGATATCAAATCCATGATTTTAGTTACTTGCACTCTTGCTCTATCATTATTGCTCGTAAAAAAGACCACCCTAACTCAAACACTTTTTTTAACTTGCATTAACGTAATTTGGTTGGAAAAAGGCATCAGAGGTATAAATCTATTAGTATTAGCAAGGGGTGCAGAACCATGGATGAGTAGTTACTCAATTTATTTTGGATTGTCTATAAAACTAATTTTGATTCTTTGTTTGGCAATCATGCTCTTATTCAAAACAAAATCAGCTTCATCGCTAAGAAATGTATTATTAATAATTTTAATGTCACTAGGCGGCTTATCGGTTTTAATTTCTTCAGACTACTTGCTAGCTTATTCTGGATTTATACGGTTATTTTCAGCAATAGCACTATTTTTTATTTCTTCAGAACTGCTCAAAAATGCTACATTTAAGCAATTGGTTATTGCTACTCTGGTATCTGTCTTTGCATTTCAGGCTGCTGTGGGTGTTTATCAGTTATTTAATGCCAACCAACTACCAATATATTTAAATGATGCCTATGGATTACGAGAAAGTGGATATTTTACAAGTGATGGCCCAAGTATTTTTAGAGTGACTGGATTAGTTGGTCATCCAACATATTTTGGATCTTTAATGGTTTTATTACTGCCATTCGTACTTTGGAAATTAATCGAACGATATGCAATATTCAAAAATAAGTTAACTGCCTATAGTGCTTTGGTTTTTATAGTAGTAGTTTTAGTCTTTATATTGGGTAGCATTGCCATATACGGCTCATTCAGTCGAAGCGCATGGATTATTTCCGCATTTACTTTTCTAGTATTTTTATGGTCAGAAACTAAAAAAAAGAGTTTAAAGTTCAAGAAAATAATTATTTTTCTTTTTGTAGCTCTAATGCTGCTGGTATTCGCTTTCGTACCCAATATGAGAGAGAGAATTGCAACCATCCCTGATTTTATTTCAGCTGGAAGTGGAAAAGTGAGAGTGCAGCTCATGCAAGAATCATTGGTGATAATCTCCCAGCATCCATTTTTTGGTGTTGGACCAAACCACTTTGTACGAGCAATGGCTCAGAGAGATTTAGTACCTGAATTGAGAGGCTTTATGTTTCCTGTTCATAACACATTCTTATTGCTTGCCTCAGAAATGGGAATGCCGATGGTGACAGTTCTTATTATAATTATTAGTCTGTCGCTTATGAAATTGCGTACTAGTTGCAATCCTAAAAAAAATCTAGAGAGGATTGCGATTTTTACTGCCATTGTCTCATTTATTATCTCGTCTCAATTTCATGCTTTGTACAATCAAGATCCAACTTTTGAATTATTATTTGTGCTCCTAGCATGGTCAAAATCAGTATGAATACCATCGCTGTAGCAATAATAACCAAAGAAAGAGAAGAGAAGATAGTTCGATGTTTACTATCGTTACAAAATCAAACAATTCAACCACAAGAAATTTTGATAATCGATACAGCTAAAAATCCTAGATTAAAGAAAGTAATTCTTTCATTAAACTCTAGCATTCCTATCAAATATTTACATTCACCACTATCGAATGTTGCGGTTGCAAGAAATATAGCTATAAATACTGCGAAAACAACGTTGCTGTGTTTTATTGATGACGATTGTATTTTGAAAAAAAACTATATCAAAAAGGCCTTAGAGTACTTTGACAATGTACCAGTAAAACTATCGGTTACTTATCTGGTGGGAAAATCGAAAGATTATAAAAGCACATCATTAGCTGCAAAGGCTGAGTTTGTCTTTAGTAATTATTGGTATGACCAAAAAATTCAAACAACGTATCCATACCTAACTCCGTTTAACTTTGATACCAAAAATGTAGTGTTGTTGTTAAAAGTTTTTAAGCAGCACAATGTACTCTTTCCAGAACAATTCCAATTACGTGGATATGACTCTTCAGATACAGCACTCGGTTTTATTCTCCATTCACTGAATATCAAAGGAATTCAGCTTAAAGATATGATTCTTTGGCATGACGATGGTGTGAATGTACGGCAACTACTATCGAAACAATTTTTTAAGGGTATCATCGCAAATAAAATTGCGATATTTTGGAATAAACCAGAGGAGTTTGTAGATTTACATTTTTCTTTTCGTAAAATTATGTCATGGAAAGCTGAATTTTTACTCTATTTCAAGAACCCAATAATCCCGAGATTAACAGCAGTGGACAAAGTAGTATTATTTACAATAATTAAAATGAGAGTTTGGTCGTTTACTCTGGGTTATTGGTTAGCTACAAAATATCCAAAATTAATGAGCGGCATGTAAATACATATTCTTACTGTTTTTGGTAGTTTGGTTCGTTAACTGATCAAAATATTTTTTCCCGTTGCTTGCTAACCTGTGCCGCATATCCTCTGAGAGTAAAAGTCGGTGAATAGCTTCTGTGAATGAATCTGGTGAATCTCCGAGTACCACATGTTTATTATGTATCAAATCATAACCGCGAATCCCATACGTTGTAGATACGATTGGAATCTCACAAGATAATGCAGTTAGTACTTTTATGCACAACCCGGAGCCAGATAAGAGGGGAATAAAAAAAACTTTTGATTTTGAGAGGTAAGAATCGATAGATTTCACATTGCCGGGGAAATAAATTTCTGGATAATCTTGCTTAAATCTATATAGATTGTCTGATCCACCAATCACGCATATTGAGAGGTGGGGAAAGATCTTCGCGAGCGTTGGATAAGAATGATCTAGAAACCATCGAAGTCCTTCCTCATTTGGTGGCCAGTCTAGTAATCCGACAAAAAGCAAATCTATCTGTTTAGTACCGTTTTTTATTTGGTGTTTGATGGGGTATTGTGTTGGTAGAACAGAAACACGCTTATTCATGAATGTAATCTGGCTCACTTCTGTATCAGAAATTGAAAAAATATGATTAAATCTTGGATAATGAATAAATTCGTAGATTACATTTAATGACCCCTCAATAAATAAATATAGCTTGCGTATTAATTTTCTTGTATTTCTGAATCTTGAATAATAAAAATTATGAATCACATTGTGATTATCAAGAATTAAAATTGGGGATTTACTATTTCTTTGTAAAAACCATTCATTTGAGGGTACGAACTGAGCTGAATTTAAATGATCGACATGAATAATTTCTGGTTTCCAGGATTGAATTAACTTATGAATAAATTGTTTTGCTTCAGTGCAACTGTATTGATAGACATAATGAGGACGGAGTCGAAAATAATTGAAAATTAGTTTTAAGAGATTATTTTTTACGTTTTCTTTTGGACCACTATGTAGAAATATTGTTTGTTTATTTACGCCAATTGCCGACAAGTTTAATTGTTGTTTTTTTGTCGGCATCCGTTCAGAAATAAATACGGCGTGAATATCAAATTCTGAGGCAATTGCTTTAAGGGTAGAAAAAGTTCTAATTTTTCCACCTCCATCGAGTGGGATCGGGTAGCATTGACTGATAAATAGTAATCGGCGTTTCATATTACTATCTTCTTGTATTTGCTAGTGAAAGTAAGAAATGAAAAACAAACCTCACATTCGTAATTGTATAGCGTTTCCATAACCGTTTGGGATCCTGAGATAATCTGAAAAGCCATTCAAGACCAATAAGCTGCATACATTTTGGGGCTTGTCGTTTTGTCTTGGTAATAAAATCGAACGCTGCTCCCACACCCACCATCACTCCTTGATTGATTGTTTTTTGATGTTGAATCATCCAGCGTTCTTGGTAGGGGCAACCCAAACCAACAAAAATTAGGTTTGGGTTTGTTGCATTAATTCTTGCCAAAAGCAGATGATCATCTGCTTTTGGAATTGGTCGGATGGGGGTGTCAAATGATCCGACAATCTTTAATCTTGGATACGTATGTTTAAGTATTGAAATTAATAATTCTCCTTCGCCCTTTGCTCCACCGACAAGGAATATTTTCCAACCGCTTCTTTGAGCTTGTTGGCAGAGCCGCAACGTCAGTTCTGGGCCATAAACTCTACTAGCAGAATTACCTAACAGCTTTTGAATCCAAACCAAAGGCATACCATCAGCTGTTACGCAGAGAGCTTGGTTTACAGCAGTTTGCAAATTGATGTCATCAAAACATTCCATAATCAGATGCACAGCTGCCACGCAAACATAGGTAGTCAGTTTATTAGTTATTGCAAGTTGTATAGCAGAAATTGCCTCTGAGTAGTTTAGACAATCTACTTTGGTGCCAAGTATCTTAGCGTATTTCATACCGGATAATATCTTCAATTATTTTTTCTACCCGGTCTTTTATATTCCAATTTGGGTAATCTGTTAAAAATTTTGAGTTGTTGGTATAGTAACATCGGTGGTCTCCTAAACGACCCATTCTTTTAATAGAAAGCTTGGGTTTTATCCCTGTAATCTCAGTAATCAAATCTATAGCCTCTAGTATTGAGAGTGCATTTTTTTTACCTCCACCTAAATTATATATAGTACTTTTAGGGGAAGATTTGAGTATTTCCAACATAGCTAGCGCCACATCTTCACTTGAAATCTGATCTCTAACCTGCTTACCTTTAAAGCCGATAATCTCATAACTTCTAGTTTTTATAATCGATTTAATTAAAAATGAAAGAAAACCATGTTGTTTGACCGATGCATGGTATTTCCCGGTCACACAGCCTAATCTTAGCGCAACTGTATTCATTTTATATGTTGAACCATACTCTTGTACGTACAAGTCTGCGGCTGTTTTACTCACGCCGAAAGGTGTGTGTGTGGTTGTATCAATTGACATGGTCTCATCGATGCCCAAGTAAGATGAATCTTCAAAATCGAATCGCTTTTCTTTTTCAACAAACGAAAGTAAGTTAGGATTGTCTCCATAAACCTTGTTTGTGCTTGTAAAAATAAATGTCGTTTTAGGCGAGGAATATCTGAGTATTTCAAGTAAATTTAAGGTAACGCTAGTATTCATTTCAAAATCTAGAATGGGTATTGCAATAGATTTTGGATGACTCGGCTGACTGGCGCAGTGAATAACAGCATCAAATTGATATTTCTTAAAGAAACTCTTCAACTTATCTATATCTTTGAGATCAAAATTAAAATGCTTATATTGAGTAGAATTGAAAAATGAAAAACTAAAAACATCAGTTGATCCATCAGTTCCGAATAATTTGTTTCGGTTGTTGTTATCGATGCCGTAAACTTCCGCTTTCGAATTAATTAGCAAATCAGTGATTGAACTACCAATTAGACCTTTTGATCCTGTAACGCAAACTTTCATTGTGGCAAATATGATAGCACCAATTTTGCAAAATTATTTTTAAATCTTCTATTCGAATATTTTTTAGCGTAATGAGAACAGAATTTCCAGCTGTATTTATTATTTTTAAATTCATTAATAGCTCGTAAGAGAGAACTAACTGAATAATGGTCAAAAAGTATGCCTAGCTGAGAATTTGTTACAATTTCTTCAGTGGATGACGACCTTAATCCAATGATGGGAATTCCAGCAGTAAGTGCCTCTGCCATAACTAATCCAAAATCCTCATCAATACCGCAAAAAACTAATGCTTTCGTCTTTGCATAAATTGATGCTAGTTGCAAATCAGGCACTTTGCCCACAAACCTGCAATTAGAACGGGCGATTTTTTTAAGTTTCTTAAGCTCTGGACCTTCTCCAACAATCACCAACGTATCATCAAGTTTGTTGAAAGCACGAATCGCTAGCTCTAAACCTTTTTGAAGAACCAGTCGTGAATGAAAGAGGAAAAACTCTTTAGTTTGGCTATTATCAATTGTTAGGTTGTTGATTACGGGTGGGTATATAACAGAGCTACCTCTTTTATAATATCTTTTAATTCGTTTCTGTACTGTTAGGGAATTAGCAATCAATGCTGTGGGTGCTTGAGCACTTGTTATGTCGTGCAATCTCAACAAAGTGATTAGGGGTGAGAAAAGTAAACTAAAAGGAAATTGTTTTATCCAGTGCATTTGATTGTACTCTTCGTACAAATATTTTGGTGGAGTATGAATGTAGGATAGGTGAATCACTTTTGTAAGTATTGATTTTGAAGAAAATGAATGTGACGAAGAAATGATCATGTCATAATCTTCAAGTTTAAGCGATTTCCAGTACAATAGAATAAATGGTTTTAATAGACTACTTAATTTGGGTCCAATTTGCCAGAGATTCGGTCTCATTGCACATATTCGGTGTTTATTTCCAAATTGACTTCGAATACTTGGTGAAATTAATGAGGTATATAAAACTGCTTGAGGAAACAATTCAAGCAAGCTGTGCAGTACTCTTTCGGCACCGCCCAATTCAAGTAGAGTATCGTGGAGTATGGCAACTTTATTAGGTAATTGCGTTGTATCTGGCATGTGTAATATCGTATGTTAAAACTATTTAGTAAAATTAGTAAACAAATTAAGGGAGAAAATTCTACCCTTTATTTACTTTTGTGGTTTTTTTTAGTTTTATTCACTCAATATAATGGTCTAGTTTTATTTTGCCTATTGTTGTTTATTCCTTTGTTGATTGTAAACCTAAATAGAATATTCGCTTCAATTAGAAAACACACAGGTTTGTCGATCGCGTGGATTACCATGTTGTTCTATTACTTTTTTCACTCCGTATATCAATCATCTATCCCTCCTTTGTCTATAGCACAAACAATCAATCAAGTAATTTATTTTTGCTTTTTTTTATTAGCTTTGGATCTATTTTCAGAAAAGAAGAGTAGAGAAGCATTTGTAACTAAAATTCTTATTTATGGTTTCTCGATTTTGATACCGATTACAGTAGGCATGCAATTATTCACTACCAATGAGATTGTTTTAGAAATATTTCGCTCCTTTTTACCTTTCTACGGTCACAATCACTTCCCAAGCATATTGCTTGTATTTTTTCCCCTAGTAATCAGTTCGTATATTAATTATCAGGACAAATCAAATGGTTTGATTGTTTTTATCTGGTCTTTAGCGTTTTTACTTTCAGCTGGTAGAGTATTACTTATTTTGGGTTTAATTGAGTTAGGGATAGTAGCTTTCTCCTACAGGAAGAAACTAAAAATGAATATCGTATTGGGCACCATATTTCTACTCTGGATTTGCGCAATTTTGTGGTTTGGATTCCTTAATACAAAAATATATATATGCAATTTGTATGAGGTTAGTAACTACTGCAAGTCTCTTGATCATGATGTTAGGTTGAGATATTGGCAGCAAGCACTAAAAATTGTTGAGAGCAAACCACTCTTTGGTTCTGGTTTGGGAACATTTTTAAATGAAAGCCAGAGATACATGCAAACTCAAAGATTAAAAACTGGATATGCCCATAATGATTTTTTACAGATTGTATCCGAAACGGGTTTTCTTGGCGGCTTGGCAGTCTTAGTGTTATTTTTAAGCTTTGTTTTAGTACTAATACGCTCACTGAAATTAACAGCTAGTAGTGACAAGAAATTGGTATTGATGGGGATAGTTTTTCTTATTATCAATGGTTTCTTTGATTTTGATCTTTCTTATTCAGCTGCAAAACTTACTCTGATATTGGCTTTAGCACTCATCATTGCAACAAATAAACATGAGGAGCAAAGATTTGCATCTAGAGTAAGTAGCATGCAAAAAATATCAACTCTGTTTATAAGTTTACTGATCGTACTTACAACAATATATACTCTACTATCCTCACTACAAAGAGCGACAATTGCTTTGGGCAAAGCCGACTTTGGCTTTGAAAGAGTTCCAATTATTTTTACATTTCCCAAAGATAAGTTGGAATCAACGGTGAAACAATTATCTGTTCAAAATAGGCAGAAGTTGGACAGCATATATACAAACTATGTTGACTATTGGTTGAGCAGAGTAAATGATGATGAGATTTCGAGTCAGCCTGAAATTAGAGCTTCGATAATAGATAAGGTTAATTCAATGCAACCATGGTCACGTATCAATTTTAACAATGCGAAGTACTATTTAAGTATTGGTAAACCAGAAGAATCCTATCAAGAGTCAGTGAAAAATCTGAATTTTATTCAAGAAACAACAGATAATGGATATTATGTGTTTCGTGATTACCATTATTGGAGAATAACTAATGATCTGATTGCCTCAACACTGCAGTTTCTTCACGACGCAGAGTATATGAAAGCAAAAAAAGCACTTAAGTTAGCATTGTCTCTCAATGGTAACTTATTGGCAGAAATAGATCCACTTTTAAGTGGAGAAGTTACTAATTTAGAAGAAATATATTTTATTGACATAATTGCTGAGTCATACGCTCTTAACCTCGGAAAAAACACAATCTCATACAGAGATAGAATTAAAAAATTACTTGTTGTTGCTTATACAGAAAAAAATCTACCAGCTGTTCATCGTACGCTAGAACTATTGAACATGTTGGACAACTCGCAAACAGAAGTGCTCATAGTTGATTACTTTGAATGGGTTATTCGGAATCAAGGTAGTATTTGTGAAAAGAACACTGAAAAGCACTTGTGCCGAACTAATGTGCGCTCAATTACTCAAGTAGTTAATAATAATTTGAGGCTAATCCTGGATGAATTGAGTTATCCTGAACGGCTGAATTTATCAAGACTACTGTTTCGTGTACTTCAACAAATTGATGTTGAAGATCAGGTGGTGTATGAGTCAATCATCAAGACAGCAAATTCCATACTACCTCTTGATTACTGGACCGCTGTTCAACTTGGCAACTATTATGTTTCTACTGGAGACTTGGAAAATGCCAACCAAGCATTTGATTTTTGTTTGCAACAATTTAATAATCAGCATGATGACTGTCTTGCGGGCAAACAAACAATTCTAAATGGTAATCCTAACAATTTGCGGTTTGATCAAGTGTCCCAAATTATATTAGGCGAAAAGCGTTGGCAAGATTTCCAGTAACCGCAGTGCGCTATAATCTCTCTTGTGAAAAATTCCCTACCCAAAGCAGCTAGTATTAGTTTTTTA
This sequence comes from uncultured Pseudomonadales bacterium, assembly GCA_964400865.1. Lineage (GTDB taxonomy): Bacteria > Patescibacteriota > Microgenomatia > UBA1400 > PJMF01 > DAOQVB01. The sequence continues at coordinate 18,194 of CAYNWG010000007.1, read as the reverse complement.
ATTGGCTTGATTATCATGGGCTATGAGCTCACGGTTTCCCGGTTAATTGCGCCGTTTTATGGTAATTCAGTTTATACCTGGGGAATTCTCCTCAGTGTAGTAATGGCAGCATTAGCTTTAGGATATTTTTTGGGTGGTCGTTTGGCTGACAAATCAAAAGAGCCAGAAATATCGCTCGCTCTTATTTTATTCTCTTCTGGTTTTATCTCATTGATCAGCTATTTTAGCAGTCACTATTTGTTACAACTGTCTTTACAATTTGTCGCTCAAAGCTCTTCAGCTTGGCTCTATCTCTTTATCTTAGCAATTGCCATGCTCTGTTCATTTGCTCCCGCAATGACGCTTTTAGGCATGGTAAGCCCCTTGCTTCTTAAACTCTCGGTGAAAGGTCTGAAAAACATTGGTAATACAGCCGGTTTATTATCAATGCTGGGAAGCTTTGGTGGAATTATTGGTTCGCTGGTAGCTTCATTTATTTTAATTCCAACCATTGGGGTGTTGCACTCAATTCAGTTACTGTCGCTTTTGCTGAGTCTTAGCTCGTTACTGCTTGTTTCAAATAAAAAAATGATCCAGTTGGTTCTATTGATGGTTATTGGTATTCTATTTGTTGATCGCCTCTATTATGTTTTTGTAATCAAGGCTCAAGCTGATGTGGTGGTGGAGTCACTTTACAATCATATAAAAATTTCTGACCATAATGGCAGAATGTATCTGAGCACGGGTAATGCTAGGGGTGTGCAATCGATTTCAATCCCTGAGTCAGGAATAATGAATAATTATCTTGACTATTTAGCACTTGCTCCAAGTTTGTTACAGACTGAAAAGCCGCACTCAATCCTTTTAATTGGCGTGGCGGGGGGAACGGTGATTAAACAACTGAACCAATTTTTTCCCAATGCAGTTAAAATTGATGCGGTAGAAATCGATCCTACCATGATAGAGGTAGCAAAAGAACACTTTTCTTTAACTGATTCTGAAGCAAATATTATTATTGAGGAAGGAAGAAAATATATTGCTACAACAAAGAAAAAATATGATGTAGTCTTAATTGATGCTTTTAGCACTGATCTATACGCACCTTCGCACCTGATGACGCAGGAGTTTTTTACACAGATTAAAGCTGTACTACATGCTGACGGCATTATGGTTTTTAATGCAGTCAGTCCAGAATTAACCCAAAATGGCCCCACGTTATATCAAGCGATAGTCAATACTGTTGCATCAGTTTTTCCTAAAACCTACCACGCACCAGTCGGAGATAATCAATTTATTGTTGGTAACAACATGATATTCGCTTCAAATTCTCAGATCAGCACTTTTCAAAATGAAAAAACTATAATTGATCCAGTCGCGAATGAAGTCGCTGCAATCATACAAGAAAGAATGCATTTAGTGAACTTTGACGACGATTTACCAATTCTTACAGACGACAGAGCGCCTGTTGAGTTGTTTTACTGGAAGATGTTGGGAAAATAATGAGCCAGAGATAGTATCTGTCTTTTGAGAATTGTTAGCATCAAGATGCCATCAACGTGCGGATTTGTAATTTGGACAGTTTTCTTTTCTAATTGTTTCCACTTTTCCAAACTCTGATATCTATCGGGTGATAGAACCCAATAGGAAAAAAGTCCAGGCTTCACTTGCCAGCGCCAACTCCAATCATCCTTCAAAGCCTTACCCTCAGCAATCGGTAGTGGTCGGGGTCCCACCAGACTCATGTCATTTTTTAAGACATTAATTAGTTGGGGTAGTTCGTCAATACCAGTATGAGAAAGATAGTAGCCAATCGAGGTGAAGCGGGGATCTTTTTCTAGTTTAAACATTGGGGTAGGAGCGATGTTAATCTTAGAAAGTTGTTTTTGTTGATTTTCAGCACCCACTCTCATCGATCTAAATTTATATAAAGTAAACACTTGCTTGTTTTTGCCCAACCTTTGTTGTGAATAGAGGATTGGCCAGCCAGTAGCAAGAAGAATTGTAATTCCAACCAGTAACAGTACGGGAATAGCGCAGAGGAGCAGAGTAGTTCCAACCAGTAGATCAAACATTCTTTTTTGGAAAGAAGAACTGTATTTTGGAATTAGAACCATATCGTTCTTTTTTTTCACAGAATAGGATTATAGTACGAAACAAGGAAATTATTCTATTTCTTTGGCGATCCAGAAACTCCAGAGGCCAGAAATTAGGAAAAACGCACCACCAAAAAGTAATACCATTGTTGTGCCCACAGATCCAGAGACTGGTACTCCGCTTTGAGTTGATGGCATTCCGCTTCTGGTGGAGACTGGTTGAGTTGGGGTGGCGGAGATAGATGCTTGTTGACCGCTACCAGTTGCATAGCTAGTAGTAGGTGTGGGTGAAGTGCCATACGGATAATCGGTGCCATACGAAATAGGCGTTGGTGATGCCGTGGGTGAAAGTGACCTAGTTGGTGAAGGAGTTGTATTCGCTTGTGCCAACTGAACTGAGCCACCCGAAACAGTGAAAGTTTTAGTTTCTGTGACTAATCTACCCGTAGTGGGATCGGTGTAGGAATATTCTACAGAATGGGTTCCAGGTTCAAGTTGCGCCCCAAGAGCTTCTAAATCTAAAGAGAACTGTCCTTGCGAATTTGTTGTAACTTGCTGCTCAATTTGAGTATCTGAGTTTACCTTCAAATTCACTACCACCCCCGCTGGAGCATTGCCAACGATGATTGGTTGTTCGGTCGTAACGATTTGTTCTCCTTGGGCAGTTAAGTCCACTTTAATTGCTTCCGTTGGTGTAGGTGTAGGTAGAGGTGGTTCACCAAGCAATTCTCCAAGTCCACCTCCGCTACCACCAGATGCCATATCTATTGGAGTAGGAGTGGGTGAACCAGAAAGGTTTGGGGTTACAGTCGGAGTTGGAGAAGTTTGAGCTGAAGTTGGCGTAGTAGTTGGTACAGAAGCACCACTACCGGATTGGCCTAGGGCAAATATATATCCCATTTCGAACTGTTCAACGGTAGTGTTGAGTGATGCAGAGAGCGCTTGTGGGAAACCCTGAGCTAGTAATAGGAGAGGAGTTGAAGCTGAGATTGTCGCATAACTTGAACCGTCCTCTGTACGAGCTGTGGGTAATACAATCGCCCAACTGCCCGAATCTTGCACAAGTTGTGATAGCTCTCCAGCTCCCTCAAGTTTTGCATACATAATGCTACCTGCTGCTGGACCACCCTGAGCATTTGTAACTGAGCCAAAAATAGTTTTGGCGTCTGGTGGTGTTCCACCGCGCGCTGCAGTTAAGATGGAAAATGGCTCACCATTATCATCGTACAGCGCGCCCTGATCAGTGCCAATTACAAAATAATATGTTGTTCTTTCCTCGAGGGAAGTAGCTGAAATATGGTGAAGATTGTAGTCCTTAATTGTTCCATACAGCTGATCGCGATCGTCACCAGCTTGTAGTGAAAGTTTATTTGGATCCGTACCATATTTAATGAATGCAGTGGTACTTTCTTCAGTAATGAAGGACACACTAAAAGATCGATCGCTCACATTGGTAACTTTAACTTGTTTTGGAGTAGTTTCTGGAGTGGCTCTGGGCGAGAAAACACCAGTTCCTTGACCAAATACAATCGTGCCAACTATTAAACCAACCACCAACACAGCCAGACCCAACAGAGTAGGTATGCGCTTGGCTAAAACCGCACCATTCATTTTCGAAGTTAACATATAATTTCTCTAATAACCACTGTAGAGAAAAAGCTACCAAACTGCAATGCGAAAAAAAGCCGAACTAGGTGGGTTGAATTTGGATAACGCGCTTTGTCCGACTTTTTGCATCTGTTTCAATAATATTTATTGGGAAAGACTGCAATTCCTCTGGAGAATAGTAGGTTTTTTCTTCTAATCTGTTTAGTTTTGATGTATCAAGTACTGGATTAAGTGGAGTGGCAAGTTTCTGAGAAGTCTCTGGCACTTTTGAAGTCTTTTGGGACGAAAACAACGAAATGATGATCCAAAAAATTACACAGACAAATAGTAGGCTCAAGAGGATCAGAACGAAACCTTTCGTGCGTTCGGCGAAGATATCCAACATTGGTATTTTCATAAACTATTGATTTTACTGATAATATGGGGCGTTCATGCTGAGTGTTGCTGAAAGATCCTGTTGACCACCTCTGGAGGTAGATACAGAAAAATTAATAGAATTAATAACGAATACCCGTCGGCTATTCAAAAGTGCGGTGACAAAACTTTTTATCGAAATGTAATCACCTTGGATTGTGATGGATATGGGCAAATCATTGACCTTTGGTTTTTGTGAGAGCGGTTTAGTTGCGTCTGGATACTCTGACAAACTAATTTTGCCGATGACTACATTTTTTTCTGATGCTAGTTTTTCAAACAACTTAACATCCAGAATAGTATATTGATTATCTGGGATTGCAGTATCGAGTAAAGCGAGCTGGGTTTGCCATCGGTAAAACTCGGCTTGAGCAGTATTTAACGCAGCAACTTTATCTTGAAGGCTTTTATTGAGTTTTGTTTTATCCTCGATTTCCTTAGAAAGATCCGCCATTGTTTTTAAGGTCGGTTGAACGGCAACAATAGCCAGAACAAGAATAAATACAATGGTGAAGAGAAGCTCTGTAGAAACCGCAGCAATTGGATGCCGGTAGAAATTTGAGATGGAAAGTGATGTTTGCTGTCTAGTTGGCATTTTTTGATTTGGCTTGAAGTGAAAACTCGTATCCACTTGAGTCTTGAGTGTTTTCTACGCTGTCAATTCTGATATCTGAAAAGAAGGGAGATAATTGCAAATTATTAATTAAATGGTTAAAGGCAGTTTGTGACAAAGTTGAGCCAGTTATGCTAATGCCGTCTTTCTTAACAAGCAACTGAGTTACAACTACATCTGGGGGAGTAACATTGGAGATTTGCTCGAATACATCGGTTAAGTTGCGCTGCTTTTCGAGTTCAGAATACTGACTGAGTTTTTCTTGCGCTGAACGAAATTCTGACTCCAGCCCAGCATACGATTCAATAATGGCAACTTTTTTATTAATTTCCTGATTTAAGTCTGTCACCTTGCGGTCCAAACTAAATCTGGTAGCAAAACTAATAATGACAATCACCTCAGTGAAAATTACTAAATATCTCCCTACCGATACTGCCCAACGGATAACTTTACCAAAACTCCCCAGCAAAAAATCATCTTCAGGCAACAAATTAATCGATATTTTTGTCGTCGCTCGCTTTGGCATAGGCAGGTTAAGATCATTGTACACATAAACGCATTTGTTTGTACAGATACGTTGCTTTGAGGATTACCGTAATCCTTCCTCATTCGTGGGTTCTGAAAGTACCTCAGTTGTTCGAGAGAGCGTTTTTCTCCATCGATCTAGGGATGAAAAAGTGGATCCAACCAGTTGCAATTCACGAACATTCAGTAACGCAGAAAAGTAAAGATAGACTAACAAGCCAATAGAGCTTGTGGTTATAGTTAATCCAATTAATTCGACAGTTTTTGATGTGTTAAAGATCAATTCGTCGAGAATTCTGAATGGTAAGTACAAGAATACGGCCATAAAAAAACTTGCCAGTAAAATTTTGGCTTGAGGGAAGAGAAATGATTTGGTAATAATTTGACCAATTTTCCGATCGAGTAAGAATAAACAAAGGAACATTTCTAAAAATGCTGTTAATAAGATTATTAAAGCAATGCCCAATAAGCCCATTTGGGTATAAAAGACAAAGTACCAACAGCCTAGTAAATAGGTAACTGCCGTGACTAGTGTAATGTACAGCGGAGTTTTAGTGTCATTGAGGGCATGAAATCCTCGAATCAACAATTGTACTAAGGCTTGAGCAACCACTGAAAGCGATATTATTGCAACTACTCTTCCAGTCGCCACAGTTGTTTCCCAGGGCAGATTGCTCGCGCCAAATACGAGACGTACAATTGGAATTCGCAAAATTAACAAGAGCATCGATGCTGGAAAAGCCAGGAAAGCTACGTGATTGAGCGATTGAGTCAAGAGTGATCTGAATCGATCGTAATCTTCATCAGTTGATTCTTCAGAAAGAAATGACAGCGATGCCTGGCCAATTGGTACCCCAAAAATCCTGATTGGGATCGTCATTAGTCGCAGAGCCAATCGAATTACAAAAAAACTCAGGTTTCCTAAAGATGTCGCAAAAAATCCTAAAGAAAGTTGCTGCAGTTCATTAACCGCATAGGTAATAAATCGGGGAGGCATTAACGAAAAGAGTTTTTTTACTCCTGGCGATGACAGGTTAAAAGAGAGAGTAAAACGGAAACCGAGTAGGTAGGCAAATGGTAATTGAATTGCCATATGGAGCAGTGCCCCAATAATCACCCCCATACCTGCGGCATAAATGCCAAAATTCTGGGAGAACAAGGCAACGCCAAGAATAATCCCAAAGTTATACAAAATCGGGGCAAGAGCAGGCACGATGAAGCGTTGGTAAGATTGCAGAATTCCAGACAGAAAATTGGAGATTGCAAAGAAGAATTGAGCAAAAAGCATTATTCTTGTTAGCTGAACTGCAACCGCAAGTTGTTCAGGTGTGAAACCGCTACCAGTGCGAAATAAAGTAAGCGGTTCTGCGAATACAAAGATCACCGCACTTACAAACACAAAAACCAGCAGTACTACATTCATAATAATTGAGGCGCTGGCAAAAGCTGTTTTACTATTGGATTTTTTTAGTTGGGTAAAAATAGGAATAAATGAAGCAGAAACCGCGCCCAACACTAAAAGCTGGAACAAAGCATCGGGAATCTGGAAAGCGACTTGAAATGCTTCTAGTGCTAGTCTGGATTCTGGAGTATCAAAGAAATAACTAATCAGTAATCTCTCCCGAATCAAGCCAGCAATTGATGAAATAATATTTGCTACACCAATAATGAGAGCTGCAGAAAGAATCGTGGTCTGCTGCTGCTCTAACCACTTAGTGTTATTTGAAAGTAAAGTTGGTAGTTTAAATCTGCCGAACATGATATAATCCCCCCCATTATATATGCCAATCCTAAAAAATGCTCAAAAAGCTTTACGAGTTAGCCAGCGCAAAGCGGCTTACAACGCAGTAGTGCGTTCTCGCATGAGGAGTGTGCTCAAACAGCTGAAAACAACTCCCACCAAAGAGTTACTGGATTTATCATACTCCAGAATTGATCGTGCGCTAAAACGAAATTTACTTCACATCAATAAAGCAGCTCGTCTCAAAGCACAAGCCAGCAAGTTACTGAAAGCTGCGTAGCTTGAAGTACTAATGCGGATACGTAACTTTTCAATTATTGCTCATATCGATCATGGTAAGACAACTTTGACCGATTGTTTTTTACGATTAACCAATGCAATAACCGCAAATGAAGTTAGGGTGATGGATAGTAATCCTATTGAACGCGAGCGGGGAATCACAATCAAACTAGCCCCGGTGTGTTTGCGCTATTTTGACCAACAATCTCAACAAGAATATATATTGAATTTAATTGACACGCCAGGACATGTGGATTTTAGTTATGAGGTCAGCAGATCGCTGGCTGCATGCGAAGGAGTAGTCTTGGTGGTAGATGCCTCGCAAGGATTACAAGCGCAAACATTATCGCATTACCAACTTGCTCATAGTTTAGGTTTAACTATCATTCCAGTAGTCAATAAAATTGACTTACCTTCAGCAGATGTGGATAAGACAGTACTTGAAGTTATGGAGTTAACAGGTTTACCTGAGGATCAGGTAATTTGTGTTTCAGCAAAATCTGGTATCAATACCGAAGCGGTGTTACAAGCAATTGTGCAAAGAGTGCCACCGCCAAAAGTATCGGAGGCTACGGAAGGAAAGGCCTTATTGATTAGCTCGTATTATGATCAGCATCGAGGAGCGGTGGCACTCATAAGAGTATTCGAGGGTAGTTTTGCTGCTGGAAGTACGGTGCGACTAATAGGTAGTAAAATCGTTTTTCACCCGAGTGAAGTGGGTGTATTTGTGCCAAAGATGCAGCCACAACAAGCATTGAATGCTGGTGAAGTAGGTTACTGCGTTACCAGCCTCAAGGATGTTCGGGGTTTGCTCGTCGGTGACACCCTGACTACATCATCAACAAAAGAAAAGGTTAACCCTTTGGTGGGATACGAACCACCAACACCAATGGTGTATTTGGAAATTTATCCTGTCGAATCTGATGAATTTGAACTATTGAAGGAATCATTGGAAAAGTTAGTGCTTCGCGATGCTGCGTTACAGCATATACCAGCTCATTCCAATGCCTTAGGCAGTGGCTTCAGAGTGGGTTTTTTGGGTATCTTGCATGCAGAAATTGTACTTGAGCGGTTGGAGCGAGAATATGATCTAAATTTAATTGCGACTGCTCCCTCAGTGCATTATAAGGTGCAGACCACAGATGGGAGTTGGCTGATGGTAACCGCGCCATCACAATTTCCCGATCCCTCTCAAATCAAGTTGGTGCTCGAGCCAATCGCAGTAGTCAGTCTGATTACTCCCGCAGCATATCAGCATGAATGCTTGGAATTGGTCCGTCGAAATAGAGGTACATTTATTTCGGCACAACCCATAGCTGGTCAACAGCAGCTTTCTATCAAAATGCCACTAGCAGAGCTAATTACTGACTTTCATGACCGTTTAAAATCGGCAACTTCTGGATTTGCCTCACTCGATTACTCGGTTGGTGAATTTAGTCCAGCCGATGTTGTCCTCGTATCAATTATGTTAAATAAAGATCCAATTGAGGTATTAAGCTTTTTAACAGTTCGTCCGCAATCGGAAAGTCGGGCGCGCAGGATGGTTGAGAAACTGAAAGACATCCTGCCAAAGCAGATGTTTGAAGTTGCAATTCAGGCAGCCATTGGTGGAAAGATTATTGCTCGAGAAACACTCAAGGCTTACCGAAAGGACGTCACCGCTAAGTTATATGGAGGTGATGTGACTCGCAGAAAAAAACTGTTAGCCAAACAAGCCAAGGGTAAAAAACGCATGAAGCAGTTTGGTTCAATTAGCATTAATCAACAGACATTTTTACAACTTCTCAAGCAATAAGCACAATCTTTGATATAATGAATTGGTAGTATGCCAGATATTTTTAGTAGTTCTAATACACCTCCGGAACGGGTGCAGATTCACAGAAAGCACCGTCTAGCGCATAGAGTTGATGAAGATGGTCATCTGTTAGATACCAATGGGGTAATTTCCAGTACTCACAAATCCAGAGATGTTTCAGATTATTCGCATTTAATGCGAGACATGGAACCAACCCATAGTCCGTTTGCCTCGTTTGTAGCAAAACCGTATAAACTCAAATTTAGTACGCAAGCACCAAATGAGGTTGTAATACTATTGCTTCGTCAACATCCTGTTACTCAGATTTGGTGGATCATAATAGCTCTACTAGGGGTTGGTTTCCCATTTTTATTGCAAAAAATTGATTTTTTCAATTTTTTGCCAGCCAACTACCAAATGGCTGCCATGGTGGGCTGGTTTCTTGTCTTACTCGGTTTTATTGTTGAGGCATTCTTGAAATGGTATTTCAATGTTTACATCATTACTGATGAGCGAATTATTGATGTTGATTTCAACAGCTTACTCTTTAGAAATATTTCGAGTGCCAAAATCGACAATATTGAAGATACCACCGCTATGAATGCAGGATTTTTATCCGCTATCTTTGATTTTGGCACAGTCGTTATTCAAACAGCAGCAGAGAAGCGCGAATTTGAATTCGCAGGCATTCCTCACCCCTCAAAAGTAACGACACTGATTAATGATTTAATTCTTGAAGAAGAACGGGAAAAATTGGAAGGGAGAGTTTCATGAATCCCACGATCGCTCCAATTTTTGATGGAATACTGCAAGATCCCAACCAACTACTTTTAGGATTTGTTAAAGTGCTATTTGTGGTTGGTGGGTTGTTATATGCACTTTTCGCACTGCTAGTCATAAGACAGATCCAACTAATGAGAACAACTGTACACACGGGCTTTTCAGGGGCTCTCATGCTAGTCGGAATTGGTCACTTTCTGCTCTCAGTAGTAGTCGTAATATATTATCTGGCGCTCTAACCACATTCATGGCCATCGTACATAGTAAGTTTTCACTAGGACTGCCCAATCCAGAAGGTGAGTCTCGATTTTGGGAAAAATCTACTAGCCAAAATTATACTTGTCTAATTTTTTCCGTTGTTGGCAAAACAGCGCGTGAAACCGCAGCTTCCATAGAAAAATTCATACAAAACACAACAATGACGGATGCTCAAAGTTTATTTGAGGTAGTCAGTACCATAGAAACTCGCTGTCAGGAAAACAACGTCAACACTTCGGTGGTTGGAGTAATTGTCGAAGATCAAAAATTGTACCTAGCTTCCTTAAACGGTGGGGTTTTTTTGGTGAGAGGATCAAAAAGAGGTGAATTATTGACATCGCAACCAACAGTACAGGTAATTCAAGGAGTTTTTAAGCAGGCAGATGTCTTAATTATTTATACCAATAGTGTCCAAGAACAAATTCAATTACTGTTTTCCAGGGGTTTTGCTTTTGATCAAATTCAAACCCTTGCTCATGAATTTCAGCGGGCAATTAGGAAAATGGATCATTCTGAGACAATGGCGGCGGCTTTTATTGCTTCACCAAAGGAATCTGATGAGCTACCAGTAGTTGCGGTGGAAAAAAAGCAGAATCACCTAATCTATGCATTCAAATCTGGGTTAACCCTTGGATTGGAAATGATTAAGTCAGGCATTAGTTTTCTACTTTGGTTTATTGGTTCAATTTTGAGAAAATCAAAAAAGAATGAGCAAGACACACAAAAAACATCTCTGGCAAAATTGTTGCTTCACCCTGCAAAAACCTACGTTGGAGTACATATTCCCAGGAAGCAGTTAGTCATATTGATTATTTTTTTGATTTCTACCTTGTTAATTACAATTACCACTGTGGTGACCCACTATAGATCGCTGGAGGTGCAGGAGCAGCTAGCAGAGAAATTACTTCCGTATCAACAAACGCTTTCTGATTTAGAAAAAGAAGCAGAATCCGCTCCTGCACAAGCCTACTTAGGTGTGCATCAATTAATTCAAAATCTATCCACTCTAGAATCAGAATATTTGGAACCTCAGTCCGCACACAAACAGGTGTTGTTGACTCTACAACAGGCACAAAATTTGGCACAACAACTCTATGAATCTCAGGCAATTGAACAGCTGCCAATTTTTGACGATCTCAGAACGATTTCACCCACGTTCATAACCAGTTCTTTTTCAAGTAGCAATGGTGGCCTCATTGCTCTTGATGCTCAACAACAGTATGTAATTTCGTATTCACTTACCGATAAAATTGGTAAAGAAGTGGTTTTAGATTCAGCTAACCAATTACGAGTTGTAACGAGTACTGAAAAAATGTTTCTTGCTCTTGGTGGGGGTGTTTTTGCACTTTCCACCCTAGATTCGCAATTAGGTATCAATGAATTACTGGAAACCTCGGATGCAGTTACCAGCAGTCAATTAATCGGAGGCTATGAAAATTTCGTGTACTTGCTCAACTCCGACTCTAGAGCAATTTTCCGTTATGAATTAAAATCCGGAAAATTGGTTAATCGCGCAACCTGGATTGGATCCAGCTCTGGTGTCCCTTTCGCCGATAGTGTCAGCATGGTGGTAGATGGAGATATATGGTTGGGCACGAATACAGGTCAAATCACCAGAATGAGATCAGGAAGAACTGTGGAATTTAATGTAGCTGGCTTATCAGAGCCATTTGAATCAACTCTGTTATTAGCTACAGGTCTTGAAAGTCCAAACCTGTATGTTTTAGAACCTAAGAAATCTAGAGTGGTTGTACTCAATAAAGATACTGGAGCAGTTATCAATCAGATTCAGAATCGTACGCTTGGTTCTGCAAATAATATTACGTATGATGAGTCGCAACAGTTAGTGTTGGTAGTGAGTGGATCTATTTTGTACCGCATGCCGTTATAATAGGTTTATGGCGGTAATAAAAAATAAAATAGCCTTCCAAGAATATGCCATAGAAAAAACCTGGCAAGCAGGTATTGTTTTGACTGGTCCAGAGACAAAAAGTGTGAGAATTGGTCAAGCAAGTCTGAAAGGCAGCCACGTCAAGGTGATTGGTGGTGAGGTATTCTTATTGAATGCTCAAATCACTCCATATAAATATAGCGTGCAGACAGATATTGATCCCAAACGAACGCGTAAATTACTGTTAAAAAAATCAGAAATCAATCAAATTATTGGGTTAACGCAACAGCAAAATCGCACCGTGATTCCATTAGTAATGGAAATGGGCAAGCATCATATTAAACTTAGCATTGGTTTAGGTAGGGGATTAAAGCAATATGAGCGACGTGAATTACTCAAAAAACGAGATTTGAAGAGAGAGGTAGAAAGTCAAATCAAAGGCAAGCTAAAAGGGTTTTAATTTTGACTAAACATAATCTAGTTGATTCGCCAATAATCACACCGCTCAAATATTCATATCATAAGCCAGAACGTGGTTTGTGGGTGCTAAATGAAGATATGTTACCAATCCCTTGGGATGAAATTTCAGATCGACAGATTGTTCATTTTGCTCCAAAAGCCTATGGTGGCAATCATGCTCATCCAAGAAGAGAATGGTTTGTGGCGATAGGTGATTTACTATTTGTTTGGTTAGACAATGAGGGAAATCGCCATGAGGAGCAGATGCAAAATGGAAATCAACTTTTACTATTTACAGTACCTGCCAATATACCTCACGCGGTTTTTAACAGATCAAGTAGTAATGTTGGAATGCTTTGGGAATTTGCAGACGGAAAATTGAGAGATGAAGTGGAATTTCGAATTATGAGCAAAGTTGATTGAGTTCCCTCTCGACTTTTTGTAATTAATTCTGTTTAATAGAGACATAGGTACCTGTCATACCCGAAAGGATGATTATGTCAAAGTCGTATTTCTGGCCAGCAGCAATGGTCGTTATGGGATTAATTTTTTTAGCAGACCAAGTTGGGATGCTACCAAAAGATTTTTGGAATCTTTGGCCATTAATTTTAATAATAGTTGGTTTGGGTGGTCTCCTGACAGCAGACAGATCCGAATGGCTCTCCGATTCAACAACTAAAAAATCTAAACCAGCAAAAAAAGGTAAGAAGAAGTAGTTAGAAAGTAGATCATTCTTGTGGCAGCACAATCATTTCAAATTGCTATTGATGGGCCGGTGGCTGCGGGCAAGGGGACAATTTCTCGTTTGGTAGCTGATCGATTAGGGTTCTTGTATGTTGATACCGGTGCAATGTATCGAGTAACTGGTTTGTTAGCAGAACGTGCTCATGCGAGCATAGATGATGAGAACGCCTTAGTTGAATTAGTTGGAAAAGCCAACATCCAAATGCGCAATCCAAGTGAAACGGAAAAAGACGGTCGGTTGACGACAGTCTTGGTGGATGATGCTGACGAGTCTTGGACAATACGAACAGAGAAGATTGGTGATTTGGCTTCAAAAGTTGCAACCTATCAAAAAGTGAGAGCTGTCTTGGTGGCTAAACAGCAGGAAATCGCTCAGTCCCAAAATGTCGTCATGGAAGGTAGAGATATTACCTATCGGGTGTTGCCAGACGCTCAATTAAAAATCTACTTAACTGCTAATGAAATTGTTCGGGCCAAACGACGCCAATTCCAATTGCAGACAAGGGGAATGTTGGCGGAGTTTGAGGAGGTATACCAAGAACTACTTGAGAGAGATAAACGGGATAGTCAACGGACAACAGATCCACTAACTATTCTGCCTGAGGCCTGGGTAATTGATAGTTCTGATTTAAGTATTGATCAAGTTGTGGACATTATTGTTGGTAAGGCCAAAATGATGTACCACCGATTTCAACAAACTGGGTAGCGTATGTTTACATCCACTGAAACTTCTTTGGAAAAAAAAGCCGGGGATCTTGAAGAGTTAAGTCGAATCCGTGAAAAGGAGAAAGAATCAAAGTTGCGGGAAGCGCGTCTAAAAAGTCAGGCAAAAGCTGCGGCCTATCGGCGCATTCTCCTTTCAAAAATCATCGCACCAATTATTCTTTTTTTTACAGTGATTATTGGATCACTGCTTTGGATTATGGCTCGATAAGAGAATCAACTTGTTCGGTTAGCTGCTTAGTGCAAGGTGGGGGTAAAGGTTGGCCGACAACGATCACTTCTTCTTGATTGGTGAAACAACTTTTTAGAGTGATGATGGTGTCTGGGCGCTGAAAAACATGGGGTTTTTCAGCGCTCAGTTGCGTTCTTATAATTTTATTCCAGATTGGCGACGCGCCAGTTATCCCAGATGCAACGTAGCTCATTGAGGTATTATCGTTATTTCCTACCCAGGTTGCTACGACTCGATCACTTGTGTAGCCAATGGTCCAATTATCTCGTAGATTATTGGTGGTACCAGTTTTCACTGCCACTTCTTGACCGGGTATTGTGAGAACGGAAAATGGACCAAATGCGGGTATGCGAGCAACAGGATCTTTTAGTATGTGGGTAACTTGATAGGCAATTCCAGGAGAAACAACTTGAGGAAAGTGACAAGTGGTTGGATTTTGAGCACAAACATTACTGTAGAGGATTTTGCCATCGAGATCGGTTACTTCAAGAATTGGATTGACTTCTACTCGCTGTCCATTATTTGCTAGTGTACCGTAAGCGGTTGCCATATCAATCATCGTTACTTCACCACCCCCTAAAGTCAATGATAGACCAAACCTTGAACGATCTTGCCAAGTTGTTATCCCCATTTGTTCCGCAAGGGAAATCAAGTTATTTACCCCCAATACGGAGAGCAACTTAACTGCAGGAATATTGTATGAGGAAGCAAGAGCTTGTCTGAGAGTCACTGGTCCATGGTAGGTGCCGTCATAATTTTTTGGACTATATGGTTCACTTCCCAGTATGGTAAACGAAATTGGAGCATCAACAATGGTTGAGGCAGGGGTAAAACCACTCTCAAAGGCCAAGGTATAGGTAATTGGCTTGATTGAACTCCCTGGTTGCCTTGGCCTTAGTGTCACGTTGACTTGACCATCATTAGCAAAGTCAAAGTAATTTTTACTGCCCACCATCGCAAGTATTTCACCAGTTTGGGGATTTGTGACAAGTGCTGCGCCATTAGATACTTTGAGCCTAGCAAGTTTTGTCAGTTCTTCCTCAATGACTTTTTCACTCATCATTTGAGTTGGAATATCCAGTGTAGTTTTAATAGTGAGACCTCCGCGATTGAGAATGTTTTCTCCATATGTTTTTGCCAGCTCATTTTTAACATACATGACGAAATGTGGGGCGATAATATCGATAGAATCCTGACGAAAGGAAAGTTGTTGTTGTGCGGCAGTTGCAGCTTCATCTTGAGTTATGTAGTGAGCTTCAACCATATTTCTCAGTACTTCTCGCTGACGTGCAAAGGCTCTCTCTGGTGAATTGCCATACGGAGTGTAGGCAGTGGGCGCTGCTGGC
The DNA here is from genome assembly GCA_964400865.1 of uncultured Pseudomonadales bacterium. Classification (GTDB taxonomy): domain Bacteria; phylum Patescibacteriota; class Microgenomatia; order UBA1400; family PJMF01; genus DAOQVB01. The sequence goes on along the minus strand of CAYNWG010000007.1, from coordinate 2,714 downwards.
AAACCTGCCAGCAGCGCACTTTCAGCCAGATCTAACTTTGCTGCAGATTTGCCAAAATAACGTTGAGCTGCCTCTTCAATACCATAGGTTGATCCACCATAGGGAACTTGATTTAAATACATTACGAGAATGGTTTCCTTGGGGTATCGTTGCTCTGTCATCACCGATAGCAGCAGCTCTTTGATTTTGCGCTGGATTGTTCGTTCTGGACTGAGCAAACGGTTTTTCACTAGTTGTTGGGTGATGGTAGAACCACCCTGAGTTGTGTCCGATTGTGAATTTGAGAGTGCGGCTCGAATAATTGCTCTCAGCGAAAAACCATGATGATGCCAAAAATCTTTATCTTCAATTGCAATGGTTGCCTCAATAGCACTTTTTGAAATGTCCTGCAATGGAATTAAGGTTCGATTTTCTTCATCGTAGAGCCGATACAATACCGAACCGTGTCGATCAGTTATTTTGCTTGACACATATGGAAGTTGTTCAGATAATAAATTTGGGCTTGGCAAATCGACAAAAATAGCCACGTTCAATTTATAAAATAAACCCCAAATAATACCGAAAGTGGTTAAAATTAGAATTGTATGTAGCGGGTAGTAACGTACAGGAAATACAAAGGGTCGAGTGAAAAATAGAATAGTGTTAATCAAGATTTGGTTGCACTCTTGAATTGTTAAAAATATTCGCTTGGTTGGAGTCAGGAGTGATTGGGATGAAAAAATAATCCCGTCGTTTGCATTTTTAACTGAGAAAGTTCTATATCTTCCTCTTAGAGCCAGTCTTTTTTGATAGAGATGTAAAGCCAACACTCGTCTGACTCTTTGATATTCTGATTGAGATAATTTGTGGTAGTCCATGTGGGTCGGATACTATCATAGCCAAGCCTGATGAACAAGAAAAAAAATCAAGGAAGTGCTAATTTATCATTGATAACCGACCAGAGTTCGTTTGCGTCACCTTCATACCCAAGTGCCCAGACTGCAATGCCAGCTAAGTTGAGTTGATTGACGTAATCTAACTTATAAGAGAGCGATCGCGTGTTTTCATAGTAAATGACAAATGTTTGACCGCTTTTTTCATAAGACAAATAGGGACTGAGCGCAATTTCATTCCAACGCTCCTGTACTTTTAATTCCTCTTTTTGGGCCAGGATATCTAAAACTCGCTGATAGCTGGCGGTGGAACCAGAGTCGGGATAGGTGAGTGCTTGTTCGTCTCTACTGGTAGTTTGCCACTCATAGCCATAGAAGGGAACGCCCAAGAGAATTTTTTTTGCTGGCACTAGCTCCAGTATCTCTTTTAAATGCTGATTGATATTTTGATACACGTCTCCTCCCAAAAGAGGAGACACTGGGCCCGCTTGAGCAGATTGTCTGCGATGGAAATCGTACGCCATCACAATTACATAATCTACGTGAGGTGCCAGCTCACTCAAATTCCAGATATTTCCCCCTTGTGCTGCGCTGGGATAGACATCAATCGAAACAGTGGTATTTGGCGCCACAGAGTCTAAATGTCGATTTAGATCTGTCACAAACTCAGTTAATTTTGATTGCAGTTGTTGGCCATCACTAAGTTCAATATCTAAATTAATGCCCCGAAAAGGATACGCGAGCATCACCGAATCTAACTGATCATAGAACTTTGCCTGTGCCTGTTTGGATAGTAAAAACGCAGTCGTTTCTTGAGGGCTAAATTGCTTTAAGACTAACTCTAATTGAATTGCGTCTTTTTGAGTTTTTTCAATTATGTCTAAAAAGCTTTCTGATTGCAGTTTTCGGTAGCCAGTCAAACTTTCTTCATCACCTTGAGTTCTTAAAGTACCGTCTCCCCCTATGGTCAAGGCAAAATAGGCAACGTGAGTTAGGCTGTTGTTCAGTGTGGTTTTTTCCAAATTCCAGTAGGGGAGAAAACCATAGATGAGTTTTGGTTGCGTGATGCTACCCATGACAGAATCATACGGAAGAAATGAAAAGGTTGTTGTGGATGAGATGGGAGCGGTGAGTGGTGGTTGCCAAGTCTGCCAAAGAAAAATTGATACACCCATAAAAATAGTCACGCAGAGAAATAGTATAATTTTGAGCCCACGCCATTTTTTTTTGGCATAGACCAACGGTTTCTGAACCTTCAGAAATTGTTTTTGAATTTGATAACTCATAGTGGTAATTCAAGTTGCGATCGTTCATCAACAGGCACACAATCAGCGCATTGGAGTGGAGAACCGGGATCTTGATAGTAGATATGCTCCTCAAGTTTTAGTTCGCCTTCAAATATACCTGGAGGGGGTGGTTGACCAGTGGCGGGATCTACCCAGACTGGTTGTTTGACCAACTTGACCTCTGATGGTTGACTTTTTTGCCAGTACAATTCGGTATACCGTGGCACACAGCCATCACCCGCAGTTGGAGGAAAGCCAGTGGCGCAGATTTTTGCAGAAGCAATGTCGCTCGGTTTTTCTTGCCACATGGGCTCTCGGTTTTTGAGGACATACGACATAATATCGTTCCAAATGGGTGCAGCGCCGGTAATACCAGAAACTAAATATGGATTCATTGGTTTGCCACTATTATTTCCTACCCAAGTGATGACTAAAAACTCTGGAGTAAATCCTACCGTCCAGTTATCCTTAAGATTATTTGTGGTGCCGGTTTTTGCTGAGACAACTTGATTTTTAATCACTAGTTGAGAGTTGCTACCAAAAGCCCATTGGCGAG
>CAYNWG010000006.1:39919-41337 GCA_964400865.1 uncultured Pseudomonadales bacterium | reverse complement strand
AGTTATTGCATTGTTGCCAACACTTTTGGGAATAGATCTATTAAGTATTGGACACGGAGCTGCAGCCATCATTGAAGCCAATAAAGCAGAGAGATTATAAATTCTTAAGGGTGATCAGTTACGTCACTCTGTGGTTTCGGTTTCCGTTCCCGGAACGTCTTCCACTAACTCTCCATCACTAGAGTCTAAAACTTCAACCTGTCCACCAGATGCATGGTGCAGAAATAGCGCAGCTATTTGGGCTTCTGTCAGCCCTGGTAATATCTTAGCTAATTGACTCCTATCAAAAGTGGTTTTTCCTCCCAGATTCTCTGGAAACCTAGTATAAACAGTAAGTGGTTCCCCAACATCTGGCATTATTTTAAGTACTTCTAGCTCTGGACTACTACCTGGAATAAGAAAACTTCGTTCTTTTTCTGTCATAATGCCCACCATTATAAGTCTGTTGAAAAAATAATCAAGTTTTATGCTGTTGTATACGCCTCAACCACACTTTTTGCTTCTCCTAGTTTTTGCACTTGCCCCTGTTTCAAAAACACCGCTCGGTCACAAAAACTACTCACCGTTTCCATTGCATGCGTCACGATAATTATCGTTCTGCCTTGCTCCCGATATTCATGCATCTTAGCCATACACTTTGCCTGAAACGACGCGTCTCCAACAGCTAAAATTTCATCAATAAGTAGTATTTCTGGATCTGTATGCACAGCCACGGCAAATGCTAGGCGCAGGTACATCCCACTACTATAATGCTTAACTGGTTGATCTATAAATTCCCACAATTCGGCAAAATCCACAATGTCTTTGAACTTATGTTCTACCTCTGCCCGCTTCATTCCCAAAATCACACCATTGAGCACTACATTCTCTCTACCCGTCAGTTCTGGATGAAAACCTGCTCCCAACTCAATTAGCGGCGCAATCCGGCCAGTAACTGTAATGGCCCCCTTAGTGGGCTTGGTTACCCCCGCGATCAGCTTCAGTAAAGTACTTTTGCCACTCCCATTGGGACCAATAATGCCAAATGATTCCCCTTTTTTAATTTCTAGATCAACATCGCTGAGAGCCCAAAAAGTTTCGCTGGTGGTTTTACCACCAAACAATGCTGGTAAAAACTCCTTAAACGTCTTCTGCTTTTGTTTGCGAAAGAGTTTGGAGACGTGATCAATGTGTATTGCAGCCTCGCTCATGCCTCATATTGTTTCACAGACACTCCGGTTTTGCCACTGGAGGCTCAAACTCCCGCACGGTTGGTGCAAGCATCATGGTTTGCCGTACGACGAAACGTTTCAGAATACTAAATGATATAATAACGATCAATATGATCAAAGAAAACCTTAGAAACCTTGCAGATAAACTTCCCAACTGGTTGTTGTCGGCTCTGCTAGCCGTTATTTTAACGGCAGCTTGCGATAGTG
>CAYNWG010000006.1:0-39819 GCA_964400865.1 uncultured Pseudomonadales bacterium | reverse complement strand
TAAGCGCAACTAAACTACATCTGCAAATTGACCTTCTAATTTCTTGAAAATCCCATAGCCAATAATTGTTAGTACAACTGAGACGAATAAACCAATACCCAAGCTCATGAAGTTTGGCGCTCCCCCACCCAAGATAACTTGGCGATAGGCATTGACGAATACTGCCATGGGATTGAGTTGGAAAATAAAGCGATATCGATCGGGAAACATCTCGGTGGGGTAAATAACGGGCGTAAGGTACATCCAGACCATAATCACTAAGCCTAAAATATATTGTATATCTCTGTAAAACAAATTAAAAGCGGCGACGATCAGTGAAAGTCCATAGGTGAAAAGCATCTGAATTAAGAAAATTGGCACAAACCACAGCACATTCCAGGTTATAGGAATTTGGTACCAAATCATCATAGCAACAAAAACTGTTGAGGCAAGGAGGAAGTCTATCATTTTGGCCAAAATAGTACTTAGGATGAAAATTTCTCTGGGAAAATAAATTTTGGTGAGTAAACCAGCATTACCAACTAGTGCATTGACGCTGCTACCAAGCGAATTCGCGAATAGCGTCCAAGGCAAGAGCCCGGCATATAAGAAAATGGCATAGGGTACGCCCAGATCTTGCACTCTGAGTAAAAAATTGAAGACAAACGCCATGACTAACATTTGAAAAAACGGATTGAGCATGACCCAAGCGTACCCAAGCACAGATTGCTTGTACCGTTGCTTAACCTCGCGCTTGGTAAGCTCACTCAGTAACTCATGATATTTGGTGATTGAGCTGAACATTATCACCATTGTACTACGGTGTGGCAAAACAGAGAAACAATCTTTACGCGACTAAACCTAAGAATCCACCTTTGGTGAGTGTGCTGAATGCGATTTGCGCAAACGTTCTGAGGGATTGCTGGTCAATTTCTGGCAATGGTTGAGACGCAGAGAGGCCGAGGCCGAGGGGTCCACACAAGGCCACTGCAGCGACGATGGCAATTATCGCAAAAATGCCAACGGTTTTTAAATCGTCAGCAATCAGATCCAGGCATCCTTTATTTGCAACATCATTGTGAGAGTCGGCTAACTTTTCTAAAGGATTAGGCATACTATTGATTTCTAAAACGTATACTAGTTACTAGCGACCGTCTAAATAATTATCGCAACCTGGTGCATTTGCCAGTCTTTGAAATGGGGTGCAACCATGAGAATCTGGTTCGCTTAAAAATCCACCACCGTTGGATTCCCCTAGACCATAGTCAGATGTGGGTTGGGAGTTGTTATTTTGCCAATTATTGGAGCTGTTTTTGGGTTTGACATCAATGTCGGCGAGCAACCCACTAATGCCTCCGCCCATAACAGCAGCGATTACACCTCCCCCAATACAAGAAAATAGTAACAATTTGATAAGACAGCCTGCCTCGTGTTTTACAAAAGGTATTGGTTTGTCTGGTAGTTCCTCCCTCCCAAATAAGGGCATATGAATGATAGTATAGCATTTGATTCGTATATATCAACTAAATATTAGTTATAGTATCAAATACTATAAACGTTGGCTTTAAAAAAGAGTAACAAAAAGTAAAATACTCATTGGCGATTTTCGCCTTTGTTGATTACATTTTACAGTGATTTGATTAGTTCATACTCCACTTCAGTGCCAACGTCGATAGCGGTACTGACTTTGGCAGCAAAAACCGGAATGTTTTGTTGGAGGAGCCAAGGAATAATTGAACTCGGTGCATCCATACTACCCCCTGCTAATCGGTATTCTTGTAGACGACCAATAATTTCTGGGGAATAAATATAAAATGGTGCACATGCCCACGTGCTTTTAGGATCTGTGGGTTTTTCTTCAAATGCGGTAACTCGATTTTCTTCCATATTGGCACAACCCAATCGATTAGCAATCTTCTCTTTGGGCATTTCATAGACGGCTGTTACAAAAGATTGTTGTTGTTCATACAGCATTGTTAATTCGCTCAATGAAAAAGTGAAGTGAGTATCACTTGGTAAAACAAGCGTGGGGAGGTGATGATCTAAGCTTTTTCTAGCTAGTTCTAAATCCCCCAAAGCACCCAATCGTAAATCAGGGCTCGTAGCACCATCATTAATAATTTGAGTGAGTGAGTGTTTAGGATTGCTTTGACACCAAAATTGAAACTGATTGTGAAAACGGTCGTTCGTAACTAAAACGATTTGATTGACATTGGGAAGCATACTAATCGATTCACATAACTCACCAATGAGCGTATTCTGACTGGTGTGCAGCAATGCTTTTGGAGTGGTTTCACCCAGTTCTTTTAATCGAGTGCCAAATCCTCCAGCGAGTATTACAATGTTATATTTCATACCTCTGATTGTAACAAAAATTACTGTAATACAGTATGATAGTTCTGATGAAACGATGGCAAGTACTCTTATTAGCTATGTGGTTGATTTTGTTTGTTGTATTGAGAGTATTTGCCATTGATAAAACAGCGGTGTTATTTGGTGACTCCGCAAGAGATCTTTTGGAACTACATGAATGGGAGCAAACCAAATTACCACCGTTGTTGGGACCGCACACGAGCGCGCTCAGCTTTAATCAATCAGCTTGGTATTTTTATTGGCTGATGCCGTTTTACTTGCTGAGCGCGCATTCTATCTATACCACTAACATTGCGGTTCTTGTGTATTTTATCCTTTGGTTTGGATTGGGCTTGTACTCAGTTAGAAAGGGCTGGCTCTCGTTTACTGAAGTTTTAGCGATGGTGGTAGTAGTAACCATCCATCCTGAATTGATTAAACAATTAAGGCAGGTATGGAATCCTAGTTTTGTTTTACCATTGGCTTTGGCAATTGGATTATTGTTGACTAAGGTTAATTGGCAAACTATTACTACAAAATCATTGTTATTTGTAGCTTTTTGTTTAGCTTTAGCCGTTGGACTAAGTTATTCGATTGTGCCTTTTGCATTAGTAGTATTCATCTATGTGGTATATCAACTTTGGAAGCAACATTCAAAGAAGAAACGCATGCTATCGTTGTTTGCAGTATTTTTATTACTGAGTACATTTATCGTTAATCTTGGCACTTTGGTTTTTGAGCTAAGATATGAATTTTTACTCACTAAAAACTTAAGTAATCAACAAGTACTGCAGGTTTCTACGGACCAAGCTGAAAAATGGCAACAACTAACAGTAGCTGTATTTCAAAATCAATGGGTGTGGTTGATTTTTATCGTGAGCCTGAGTTTTTCATTTTTACTTCTGCAGAATAACTCGAAAAAAACGATGCAACTTGAGCAATCTTTGACTTTATTGTTTCTTACCATGGGTAGTACTCTGCTCTTTCCTTTTGCCGTTCACGGACACTATATATTTGGAATTCTGGCATTAGTCCTCGTAGTCATTATAGCGATGCCTATTGTATTGCAAATAGTCATGCTGTTGACTCTTGGAACAGCGTTGATTTTCTGGTTATTAAGTAGCAATCTTTTTATGGTAGCATCACCCACCACTGCAGAAAAAAATAGTTGTTTACAATGGGTTTGTGAGCAAAATGATGCACCAATCTATGTGGTTGGCAACACTGCCTCACATGATCACCAGGCTTTGGAATACAGTTATTTGGCAAAATCAATTGGCTGTAACGCTTTTGCTGTAACGGAAATAACTACTCAACAACCCAAAACTATGGCTGTCTTTAATCAGGACGTAAATTTTGAGTTAGGTAAAACAGATTTTTATGAGCTCAATCGCTTTTCTGATAAAGAATTTCAAAAAACAATTGTTTGTACTCCAAAACTAAGTGTGAGTCTTTTTTCTTACTAAGGTGGGAACGTGTGTTTAATACGCAAACAGCTTCAACGTGCCGAATTCAAATTCATTTGCTGACCTATTAGTTTTTCTGTCTTGAATTGATAAGAAATCATCTAGAAATGGTTGTGGAAGCACCACATTGGGTTGAACAATGGCAAAATGAGTCTCTTTGGTGGACGTAGATTCAGGGAGCAAATTGTGGTGAATCATCCCCGCCTGAGACATGCCGGTAAAAGCTGGAATACTCCCGTACTTATTTTTTCCATACCATGAATATAAGTATGACCAAATTGTGTTGTACCGATAGGCTTCCGTGTAGGTATCTATAGTAAACGGTTGAGACCCAGCTTTGGCATACGTATAGTCAACTAGTGCCAGACTATCCTTGAGTGACGACCCCCAAGTATCAAATGTGCTCAAGTGATTGTGCTTCAAATATTGTAGTTCAAATATATTACTACACAGAAAAACAATGCCGAGTAGTAGTACCTGAAACGATTTTTTTGGCAATTTGATTAACCAGAGACTTTCGATTAACAATAAATACAATGGTAAATCAATCATAAAAAAGAAATGATCGTTGTTGCGTGGAAAAATAATACTAATCAGGATTGGGGAGAGGAATACTAATAGGTAAAATTGGCGCTTCTTTAATTCAAGCTTGGGGAACTGTGTAGCGCAAATTACAAATACTAACAAGGCCACAAGTGCATGAGAAGGAAAATAGACGCTGGTAATTTTCTTTCCGTAGGCAAAAACGTAATCGGTAAGTAAATACATCGACGCACGTTCGTGACCACTGTTACCCTCAGCGACTTTTTGCAAGGTAAACACACCAGCGTTGGCCAATTTAATTTGGGTGAGAATCATACTACTAGTCATTAAAAGAGTGGCAATCATCGCGATTAGTATCGATGAAATCTGAATTTGATTTTGAAATGATTTTTGTTGCCTAAAATAGAGTAAATACAATGAAATCAGGGGGATAAATATCAAGGGAAATAACCAAATTGCTGCCTGAACCAACCATCCGTAACTTAATCCAAGCACCAACCACCACTTTTTTGACTGGTTTCCATCGTAGAATAGCTTCCAAACACTTAAGAAAAAAAGAGGAAAAGCTACTAAGGCGATAGTTGGATTACCAAGCAGAGTTGAAAGCACCACGGCTTGTGCAGAGAAGCTAAATAAGAATGCTAGAGCTAAGGCAATACTCTTTTTTTGAGTAATCGCATACCCCAACCAATAATTTAGTGGAATTGCCAATGCTCCAAGAAAGCCGAGGAAATAACTTGCCCAAGTTGGATCACCACCGAAAATTCCGTACCAAGGTGAGATGAGATAGTAATACAGTACCCCATGATAGACAGTATCGTTTGTTCCTGAGGCTGAGGGTCCCATTAATTTAAGATTTCCCTGCCAAAGTTGTGTAGCTTGAATCGCATCCCGAGCCTGATCAAACCAGAAAATAATATTATGATCGCTGACAAACCAAACTCTCAGTGCAAAGGCAATCACTAACAATACAAATAAATTTCTCATAGTAATTGATTAGTAGTAAAGTACTGTGCCGTTTTTTTTAGACCAATGTCCAATGTAGTTGAGGCATACCAACCCAACTCTCGATGAGCTTTGGTGGCATCGGCAATTAGTACACGAGGATCACCGGGGCGATCAGGAAAATTCTTGATGTTAGCTTTTTTATTTAGATTACTTTCTAGATGCTTAATGACCTCCAAAACTGATGCGGGTTGTTCGGCAGAAAGATTGAAATAGTGATACTGGTTGGGATGTTCAAACGCATAATTTACAGCCAGTAAGTGGGCGTCTACTACATCGGTAATAAATACATAGTCACGTTGGTGTCCCCCATCTCCCCAAAGAGTCACTTCTTCATCTTGAACAATCTGTTTAATAAAGCGAGGAATTGCATGGGTTTCTGGTTGATGATGCTCCTCTGGGCCATATAGATTGAAGTAGCGAAGTGCCATACCGGTGAAACCATACGATTCTACGTATGAGCGCAGCAATCCTTCCATAGCGAGCTTGGTTACGCCATACGGATTTATTGGTAGGGTACGATCATCTTCCGAGATGGGAGTCCGCAGGGGTTCGCCATAGATTGCTGCGCTGCTTGAAAAGATGAAGCGCTTAATTTGATTTTGACGCATTGCCTCTAGCACCGATAAGGTTCCCATTACATTATTATCAAAATATTTGGCTGGCTCTTGTACAGATTCACCAGCCTCAATCAATGAAGCGAGGTGAATCACCACATCTGCATCTATAATTAATTCATTCATTCGATTTTTATCGCGCACATCAGCCAGCAATGTTTCAAATTCTGGATTGGGACGTAAATCGATATTTCGCACTGCGTGTCCTGCATTCACAAAAGCGCGAAGTAAGTGGTGACCTAGAAATCCAGATCCACCTGTAACAATAATACGTAAGGGTTGTGGGTTCATATGTGCGTTATTGTAAAGAGATTAGCAGAGTGTCACAACCGGTATTTACGTACGATTGCCAAACCAAGAAGCGTCAGGGCAGTGATGATAAAACTGAGGTTGCCAATGCGTCTAGCTGGAGTATTCTGAGTAAATTTAGTTTGAACCTGGTAAACTCCAGGCTCTAGTGAATAGGCGATTCTGCCCTGTATTTCATCAGAATCAATATATGGAGTAATTTTGAAATCCTGATCGGAGTTAGTAACATCGCGAATTTTTGTTTCCCAGCCAAGAAAGTACATTGTTGGCTCTACGATTACAGTTGGTGTCATGACGTTTACTCGATACATTCGATTGGAACCACTCCAAGACTCTACTTTCGCGATCTCTGCTTTCCCAGAAAAAACAGTAGCCGAAGGTTGCCAATCGGCGATGAGCAAGTAGCGAAAAGTAAATGGAACATTTTCGTTTTGAGTTGAGGTAGTGCCTCCGTGAAGATCATATTCAAATTTTTGTTTTGCTACGTACTCAATTGGACTTACTTGCCCCACTATTAATAACTGAAACAACAAAACCAACCAAACACCACGTGTTATTACAGCATGGTATTTTTGTAACAACCATACAAGTACTGGTAAAGAAACTATGGTTGAAAACATACCAAATCGCCAAGGAAATTGAATTAATCTAAAATTGGGCAGTAATTGCCATACATATCTAGAAATTTCCAGTTGGAAAAATATGCTTACCACCAAAAGTAGCATCAATATACCCAATGGATTTGATTTAAAACTTTTAAACAATGTTTGAAATGAAAGTTGTTTGCGTGTAACTTTGGAAACGAGTATGGCGACGACAATTAACAGAATCAGTGGAATGACCCATCCGAGCCAAAAACTAAGTGTATCGACTGGCCCTGGGTATGAATAACCAAAAGTGACGGAACTATAGAGTAGCTGTTTCAGCGTGGGAAAATGTAAGAGGTATTCTCGTTGGTTGGCTGCCTGTGACACAACAACTTCGGTCATTTCTGCAATGGCAGGCAGCCAAAACCAAAGACTTAAACCTATCGCGGCAGTAAGAATGGTTGCGATTTGCACCGCAAATTGCCGTCGTTCTTTCGTGACTAGGTATTGCCACAAACCAAAAATTAGAAAAACAAAAGCGGCTACAAATACACTAATATTGTGAGATAGTAAAAAAGCAGTCCACAAAATAATATTCAATAGAATCCTTTTGCTAGAAAGTTTTTTTGTTGCTTCAGTAAAAGAGAAAAATAGCCACGGCCACAATGCATATGCGAGTATTTCGCCCATAGTTCCTCGAAAAAGAAGGGCTGAGATAAGCGGCGGTCCAGATAAGTACGCGATTAAAGCCGCCAAAATCGGTAGTTTTTTTGTTGAATACTGACTTAGCCACCGAATTACACCGTAACTTCCGAGTAGTAGCGCAAAAAAAATAATTAGTTTAAAAGTGAGTTCATAATGAAATTTTAAAAAACTAAATGGCAGTGAAATGATATTGGCGAGTGGATAGTTATAATTAAAAACAGGATAACCATAGTGATTAAGTAAGTTGGGAGCAAAACGCGGTGGTAATTGCCCTTCTTTGAGTGCTACTTTGTAATTGGCAAATCGTACTAGGTGATTTTCGCCATCGTGCGTATATGGAATTCCATCATGTGTCCAAAAAGAGCGAGTAGCAAGCAAAATAAGTAAGATGGCAAAAAACAGTAAGCGCTTCATCTTCCTGCTACCTTTCGGTACGCTTCAATTGTTAATCGCGCTGTTTTTTTCCAACTAAAAGTACTAGCATGTTTAATTGCTCGTTCAATCATTTTCTGTCTATCAGCAGTAGATTGTTGATTGATGGCTAGGACTCCAGCTGCTAGTGCCTCGGCTTCTGGCTCAACAAGCACTCCTGCTTTACCAACTATTTCTGGCAGTGAAGATGTGTTGGCAGATACAACTGGTGTGGCGCACTGCATAGCTTCTAGTACGGGCAAGCCAAATCCTTCATATAAAGAAGGCTGAACATAGCACAGTGCGCCACCGTACAGAGCCGAAAGTGATTGAAAATCGTTGCTATCGATATCAGATATGAAGTGAAGACGATTTTCTACATTACTTAATGCAGCTTGGGTAACGATAGCTTTCCATTCTGGAATCTCGCTTTGCTTCATAGCTTTGCCAAAACAAACCAGTTCAATATTGGGGGGTAAAAACTTCAGCATTTTAATTAACTGAGGTACATTTTTATTATAGTTAATATCTCCAACATACAAAATATACGGGCTTGATAAGCCCAGGCGTTTCCTCAGCCGTTTAATTTCTGTGTCTGTTGCGGGCTGTAACTCAGGTTGCCCAGCAAGATAAACAACTTGAATTTTCTCTAGTGGAACGTGTAAATAGGAATGAATATCCTGTTTGGAAGCTTCAGAATCAGTAATAATTGTCGAGACAAAATTAAGCGCTATTTTTTGTCTTTTTAACATCAAAGCCCCTTTTTTGCCTGGAGGATAATGCTGGGGAAACACCAGGGGGATAACATCGTGAATAGTCACTATTGTTTTGATCCACGGTTTAATTGGTAACGTGGGAAAATATAAATCAAAATATGGATAGTGAACCAGATCTACTTTTTGTCTGTCTGATTTTGACGTGATTAGAGTAACGTCTGATTCTTTAGTTAGATAATCCGCCAATAAACGAGTGTAAACACCAATACCTCTTAGCAAATGACCAGTATTAAGAGGCGAAGTATCGAGCCGTACTCTAATTTGAGATTCTAGATTTTTCATGCAGTTCCCAAAGTTTTAAATACTGAATCGGATAGTGAATGCTACTCAATAGTGCAAAGAGAAATCCTGCCCAGCCATCAAGGATACCTTTATGACGAACATACAATGAAAAGAAGGTGCGAGGTGGATGCCAGAAAAAAAATAACAAAGTGTTATAAACAGTCGGATTGGTTTTATCATTAAATAGTTGTTGGGCTTTAAAGCTTGTATAGGTGTTCATTTTTTTCAGATACGCAGTTAGAGTTGGATTACTAAAATGCTCTAAGTAACCATTGGCCCAACCAACCATCCCTCTTACCACCATTTGTTCATGAACGTCCTTTTGTGGCAACTGAGCTTTCCCTTGCCAAAATAATCGAATTACAGGATCGGGGAACTGACCACCCTTTTTTAGCCAAACCCCCAGAAAATAATTACGACGAATTAACCACCAGGCCGAAATTAGTCGATATTCATCTGGCTTTTGTTTAACTTTCAAAATAAATGCAGTTAATGGTTCTGAAACAACTTCATCGGCATCCAGTTGCAAAATTAGTTGACCTTGAGCAGCATCTATGGCTTTTTGTTTATTAATATGAAAATTGACTTTATTGGTTGTAGAAAGTACTTTGGCATGAAATGCTCGTGCAATCTTTACAGAATCATCGGTTGAATTGCCATCGACTATAATGATTTCATCAGCAATCCTGGCTACAGATTGTAAACATCGAGCTAAATTAGCCGCTTCATTGTAAATGGCTAATACGACTGAAAGTTTACAGTTAGTATTTTTCATAAAGTTTGATATTGCCACTCAAAGTTTTGCTCGTCCCAGAACACTACAACGGTTTCCTCTGGAAATCTGTCTTGTGCTTGGACAACAAAATGATATCGACCCAAACGCTCACCATATTGTAAACCAATTGTATTGGGTTGTTGCTTGATGATTGATTGAGTAAAGCTAGAAGTCGAATAATTGTTGTACCAAGCGAGTAATATGTAGAGAAATCCGCCGGGATCTACCACTGCGACTTGGGCATTTGGATAGAGATCATCCACGGTTGAAATCATGTCTTTAAAACCGGTCTGGTAGACTCGTTGGGCTTGACTAGGGTATTCTCGAAGATACTTGGTAAAAAACGTAAGACCGCCAATGACTGTACTCGCTAGTAAAAGTATTAGAGAAAATCGCTTCAGATAAGTACCGAACAGTGGTACGTGGATGTTGGCAATCAATTGTTGATAAAAGTAACTTGCCATTACTACCAATAACACAAAAAATAAAAGACTTCTCGTTGCATGAGGCGCATCGACGGTGATGCTGGCGGGCAGTAAGGAAACAACAATAAATGGTACCAGGAAGCGAAGATGTTTAGATATTCGTTTTCGATGGCTTATCCATGCAACTAGTGTCGTTATGATTCCCATGATCGCTCCAAAATATATGATCCAATTGATGTGACCATACTCCGTCAATGAATGCCAGGGATGCGTGCCGCCATTGAGTACCAAAAAGTTAGGTGAGAAACTTTGAAACGCGTGTTGAATAATGGCAGTGGCAAAATACACATATGAGTTGCCCAAAACTGATTGGAGTGGTTGAATAAATGAAGCCCGGTACAACGGATAGTTTTGAATATATGTTTGATCAGCAAATATGGCGATGCCACTTTTTTGACTCAGCATGGGAAATAAAAGCATAACGGCGGACAACCAAGTCAGAAGCAGTATGCCTGCAGTGGGTAGCCATTTGCTTAGTGGCAAAAAACCTCGGTGCAACAGTAGTAATGGGATGAATAGGGGTAAAAGCAAGAGTGGAGTGTTGTATGTAAGTAGACTAGCGAAGAAAAGGAGGGCTGCCACCAGGTCGAAGATAATTCTAGATTTGAAGTTTTTAACTTGATGTAAAATCAATGTGGTGGCAGCCATAAAATATGTTAACGCCACCATCGCCTCATAGGCAAAGCGAGAAAAATGTACAAACACGGGATTAACTGCCACACTAAGAGCCGTAAAAAGTGCAAATTGTTTGGATATACCTAGAGTTCTGGCAAAAAAGAAAACAAGTATTGGTAGTATTGAGCCAGCTAGGATCGCGGGTAAACGCACTACCCAATCTTCAGCGGGTAATAATTGAAATATTCCAACCAGGAGCATAGGATACCCAATTAATTTGCTATCACCAAAAGATCTAGGAGAAATTGGCCACTGAACACCCCATTCGTCACGACCAGTTTCTTTCAGCAATAGTGCGTTGTAACCCAAGGCGGCTTCATCACGGTTGAGTATTGGTACAACAGTGCTTATTTGAAATGAACGAAAGAAACATGCAAGTAAAAAGACACCGATTAAACTAGTAACTAGTACTTTATTTTGAAACATCTTTGAGCTTATCCTCAGATAAATTGAAGTACGCGACTACAAACTGTTCTTGATTATTTTTATCTAAGATGGGTACCAAAATTTGTGGAGTGGCTTTTAAAATTACTAAATTACTTACTATTTCTTTTCTCCTCCCAGCGAGTGCAAACGGCGTATTGGGAAAACCTTCGTAGGTATACACGAAATCAGTGAAATTCATATTTTCAATATGATTCAACTGATAATTCTCCCAATTTTGCGAGGAATAATCAGCTGGTTTAACAGCTCCATACGCTAAAAACCATAAATACATTCGGCCATCACTGGCGTTGATCCAGAATTGATTAACCTCATCTCGATGCCTTATAGCATATTGGGCTAATTGCTGATAGCCTGATTGCCATTCTGATGCAGAAGTAATTGGATATGTAGTAAAGTAAAAATTTGTAAAAGCAATCACTTCAATTAAAATGCCCACAACAATAAATTTGAAAAGCAACACTATATTTTTTGTGGTTGCCAAATACAGCGTGGTCGCTCCAAAGCCAATCAATAGCGAAATGGGCAATAAGCTGTTGAGCGATCTGAGGGCGTGGGGAACATCATACGGCACTGAGGCAGGGAGTAAACTAGTTAGCCACCAAAATAACAAAAAAATAAACACTTTTTTATGGTGTTGGAAAAGTCCAATAACTCCAATTAGTAAAAAAGGCGCAAATAACATTGGGAATAAACCATGCAATCCAGTCCCATGTCGCAGATTGTCATCCCCATAAAAAAATAAATAGTCGAGGGAAAGATGACTGGCTACGTGATCTGCCAGAGCTTTTATTTGAAACAAATATCGATGTAAAACAAGGCGACCGATGCTTGATGGACCTTCAATCAGCTGAGATAAATTTGATTGGGCGACAAATGGCGCCTGGTTGAGAATTGAATCTGAGCTGAGACGAAACAATTCACTAGCCGAATATAAAGGTGAGCGTACCATCAGTACTAAAAATAAGCCAAAAAAAAGTAAAGATGAAAAAGCGGGCAATACCTGAGTGAGAAACTGTTGTCTGAGTTTGGTTGGCTGCGCTACTATTGAAATGATTACTGGTATGATAAATAGCAACCAAAGTGCGGGCCAGATAAACCGGGTAGAATAATACGTAAATAGAGCTAGAGCTCCAAAAATACCGGCAATCGGCCACCAGATGGGCCTAGTTTTTGTTTTGAGTAACGATAGGAACGAGAGACCCATCCATAGTTGTGCAAGATGACCTTCAAAGCCAGTTCGAGAAAACATAATTGCCCAAAATGAAAGCGAAACGACGCTGGCGGCAGCTAGTTGAAATGTTTGGCGCACCCGCTTCGGCCAGTATTTAGCTAGTTCTCCAGCTAGAGCTGCCGCCAACAAAATAGTCGCCAAGCCAACGAACAGACTTGGCAAGCGCACTGAAACATCAGTAATACCAAATATTTTCACCGCAATACTACTCAACCAAATATAAACAGGCAATTTATAATCTCCATAGGATGGATACAGAGCTTGAAACCAATGATTGCCGTGCATATCTCTACCAGTTGTGGCAATTGCAGCAGCATCAATTACTATTGCTGTTTCATCCCAATAGGTGCCCACGGGTATTTGTCCAAAACTAAGCAGCCGTATACAGACTCCTAGCAAAATAGCCACAAAGAAAATAGATTGTTTGGCTAGTAGTTTAGTTTTTAAGGATTGCCACATATGATTCTTTGCTGTGTCTATTAGAGAAAACTTCGTACACATCAAATTGTTGGGGATCTTGACTAAAACCAGCTGGGAGTTGACTCAGTGGTGTAAAAATAGCATACGATTCGCCAGTCTCCAATAAATGCTGAAACGGCACATCACCAAATTCAAGTGTGTCAATTTTAGTTACATGCCTAAATCCTTCTATATCTGGCGGCAAATGAACTAGTTGCTCTTGGGCAGACTGTGGGTCAATCTGAGCATAGAACAGATAAAAAATATATGGTGACCAAGAATTACCTTGCACATACACATGATTGACCCGGTTTTTTGCCTCACTTAAAAAATTAGTCATATCTTTGGCGTACCAAGTCCAATTGTCTATATCTCGCTGGGGCGAAACAATATAATACGTTACCAGCATACTCCCGACTTGATAAAACAGAATGAAAAAAAACATACATACAATTAAATATTGTGCTACCCCACTTCTTTTACGCAAAGCTTGGTACAGCCAAAAACTACCTTGAGAAGCCAAAAGAAGTAGCGGAATTAAAACGGCGTATGATCGCGTGGCATGAGCTGGTTGCCAGGTGATTATTGCAGGCAACAATCCAACGATTAACCAGGCAATTATCAACCATCTGCCATTTGAAGTAAACAAGGCATGGCGAGAAAACAACGTGATTAAGCCAATTGCGAACAGTGGGAGCATGGCACTATAAAATTTACCGATGCCAACAATATCGTGGGAACCATGACCAGCACCATTGATAAAAAGAAAATCTGGATTTAGAGCCAGAGTGCTATTGAGAAAAAGCTGTCTAAGAAATTCCATCGGAATGTTAGTGTAGAACTTAGCCAGCATAGTTTGATTCTCGTTGAAATATTGGCGTTTGTTGAATAGGCGCAGGTAATACGTTTGTTCTTCAAAAATCGACAAACCTGAGAGCTTAACCTGATTACTGTGCGTTACACCAGATGTAAATAATAAGATGATTGGGGTAATCACTAAGCCGATAAAGAGGAACCAGATAGATATCTGCCTCGGCGGATTGAGCTGGATTCGTTTTCTGAAGATGAAAATGAGTAGTACCAATAATAGTGGTGTAACAATTTGAAACGCATGATAACAGATCATCGTCAAACCAAAGAATATCCCGCTGAAAAGTAATGCAGAAATTTTTTGCTTGTTAATAAAATGTAGCATTAATATCGTTCCGACTAGAAAAAGTGTTAAACCCAAATTTGCTTCATAAGCCATACGAGAAAAATGAATATGCCAGGGTGAAATTGCTAAAAACAATGCGGTTAATATCGCAAAAATGTATGAATATTTTTGCGATGTAATGAGCATTAGCGTTAGTTGATAGAGTAAATACACGGCAACTATTCCGGCTACGGCCGAAGGAAGTCGCACAGACCAGGGTGATAAGTCAAAAAGAGCAACGCTGGGAATAGTTGCCCACTCATAAACTGGGAGCTTCCAGTCACCAAACGACTCCAAATTGAGCGGCCATTTTCTGCCATATTCGTCTGCACCGGTCTTTAACAATAAATACGATGTATAACCAATTGATGCTTCGTCTCGGTTTAGTTCTATTGGAACGGAACCAAGTCCATATAGTCTTAGAATCGCTGCAATACAAATGATAAGAATCAAAATGATTTTATTTTTCATACTGTTGAATAATCCAAATAGGTTGTCCGAGTAAGTTTGAAACTATCGCCACATCACCCTCCATGGCTAAACCAGCATCAGCAGTAAATGCAGGTGAGGCAGCTAGAATACCATAACTGGTAGAAACATCATCTACTCTATCTATAAAATGAAATCTGCCAAATTGCAAAAATTCCGATTGATCTTTTATGCTTGTCGCTTCATATGATTGCACTAATTTCGGATCAATCTGAGAATAAAACCAATAATACATAGCTGGCCTACCCTGTTCTCTAGTAATGTATATTTGATCGTCTGGATAGGCTAAAGCCAACTGATTGACAACGGCAATCATTTCTTTGTACCCATATTGCCACTCTTGTGCGTACACCGTTGGATAGACTTGACTATAATAGAGCCAAAATACTGCAATCTGCGCCACAAAGATAAATGAAAATATGGATGTGAAAATCAATTGTTTGGGTTTGCTAATCCGCGAAAACCAGTCAATGGTGCGATGCAAACCCAAACCAATAATCATGGCAAAAAAAGGAAAAACAACTAACGAACGCACTGCGTGAGGTGAACCAATAACTAGTGTCGATGCAAGCAGGCCAAAGATAAACCAAAAAATAAACAAGACAGTCTGTTGCCGGTGACGGTAGACCATTCGGGAAATACCAATGATTAGCAGCACCAAGCTGAGCGGATAAAGCTGGCCAAAATATTGTATTGAGTGACGTGGGTTTGTATCACCGTGAAGAAATAAGAAACCTAAATCAAGGTGTTTGCCAAAATTGGAAATAATTTCTTTGCCAAAAAGTACATAGCGATGATACATAATTCTAGAAAAGATTGAATTACTTGCCAAATCTTTTAACTGATTGCTCTGAATAATTACATCAAGATCAGAAAATATTGATGTGGTCGCAAAACGATTGGTGACGGTATTTGATGTAAAGTTTGTCAAGAGAGGCATTAACATAAAAACAGAGATCAATGCTGGAAGAATTAAAGCTCGGAGGCGTTTAGATCTTGATTTGTCTCTGGACCAGACCGAAAGTTGTTCAAACTGTGTGAATAGAAATGCCGCCCCGACCATCATCGGGGCGGCTATTCTTGCAGCGTGATAGGTATACATCGCCAATACCGTACCAATAGCGGCAGCAATTAGATAACCAGAAATATGTTTATTTGTTGAACTGGCCTGTTTAAACACAAAAATAATTGACCATAGAATCAAGGCGGTGGCCAAGTTAGCTTCCCATGCAGCTCTAGAAAACAATATTCCCCACGGTTCAACAGCGGCCACTAACATAACAAGATATGGCAACCAATGATTTGATTTTTCGTTAATCAGCCTGGGTTGTCTTTTTTCTAGAAATAATTCTTTTGCTAAGATGCCTGATCCAATAACAATAGCCAAGCCTGCTACCGCTGAGGGAAACCGAACAGCAAAAGTATTTAAACCAAAAATAAATATGCTCGGCACAATAGTATAAATATAAAATCCAGGTTTCCAGTCCCCAAATGATTCAAAGGCAACAATGGGAAACCAATTCCCATGATGATCTTTGCCGGTTTTCAAAATAGAGTATGCGTCGTAGCCCAGGGCAACCTCTTCCCAGTAGGGAGAAGGTGGTAAGTTTCCCAACTGGAAGAAACGAAAAACGACTGCTAGGATAACTATGGTGGCAATCGTAAAAGCACGCATGGTATGTATCATAGCAAGCTCAAGACAGGTAATACACTAGCATTCTTTTTCTTACTGATTACCAGTTTGATTTTCCGTGTCGTATTTTCTGCAACGCACATTTCGTTCGGTCAAGATGTTGCTAGAGACGCTTGGTTGATTGAACAAAGAATTAGCCAGCAAAATTTGATTGTCGATTACGGTCCAAAAGCCAGTGTTGGTAACTTTTATTTACCACCGCTCTATTATCAACTACATGTATTATTTTCATTGGTGACGAGTAATGACCCATTGACTATGAAGTGGATTATTACTTTGGTTGAGGCCTTGAGTCCTGTACTTTTGTTTCTCATTTTACAGAAATTATTTGATACGAGACTCGCATTGTTGACAAGCTTGCTGTACATCATTGCACCAACGCCATTGCAGTATGGAACTACACCCTGGAATCCCAACATGATACCGTTTTTTTCATTGTTATTGCTCTACTCTGGAATTCAAATCATTCACTATCACAAGTTTTGGTTTATTCCTGTATTTTGTTTATCCTTTATTACCGCTTTCCAATTTCATTATCAATCGGCGGTACTCGTGGTATTTTTTGTTTTTATTGGGCTCTATTCGATTCAAAAATATTCTATAAAAAAAATCTTCAGCTATTGGGCAATGGGATTACTACTGACTGTCATCACTTTATTACCGTACGGCATAGCAGAATATCGTAGTCAGTTTAAGAATACAAAAGCTATTATTAATTACTTCACCAGTGAGCACTCGCAGTATTTTGAACGTGTATCCAAGCCAGAATATGTACTGACTTATTTTCCTAAATTCTTCGATCGAGTTATGCTGAGTAAAGAATCGTATCATTCTATTATCGGAATCTGTTTATATGTTGGTGGCACCTTCGTCCTACTAGTACGATATCGAAAAACTAAAAGCATTACTCACTTACTTGTACTTTTTTACTTTTTCAGTGTAGTTCTGATGTTACGAATTTTTAAGGGTGATAAATTGGACTACTATATGAGTACGCTGTATTTCATACCGTTTGTTCTACTGGCTAGTGTTCTTTCAACATCCAAATCAAAGTTCGTGATTGGAAGTATTTTTGGTCTGCTATTCTTTTCGCTGGGAATCCACCTCAGTCAATGGCGCTCCTATAATGACTTAGTCTCCTTGAAAAACACAATCGAGTTCATTCAGTCGACATCTCCTACTCAAAATGTTCGTTTTATCTTTCACGATGATGATTTTGTTAACTCGATTTATTTTGGCGTAAATAGTTATTCTTCTCTTACAATAGATAAATATTCATCAACAATCATAGATATTTGTAATAATCGAGATGTATGTGTTTGGGATACTCTACCTGCATCAAAACATTCGCTCGCATACTCTAAAGTTGGACTTTTCAAGTCAGATTCTCAATACAGACAACTGAGTTATCGATACGGTACAGTGCCATTTCAAACTGTTATCGGTTCAATAAACAATCCGAATGTTTTACTTGATACCACTGGTTTTAATTACCAGGGAGAACGAGGATCCGATTTTCTAATGGAATATTAATTTTATAACAGGTTTGTGTCAAAAAGCCAAAAACGAGGTTGACCATCTTTTGCATAAATTACCCTGGTCGCTTTCGTTCTATCAATCAGATCGCTTTTTTCACCCGCAACAACAAGCGCATTTGGTCGATCTAGGTCACTAAGTTGAACAACGTCAGGGAATAAAAAGTTAATTAATGCACCATTGTGATATTGCAAAGTAGAAATCTTGCGCGTCAGTAATGCATAGATATATGGTTGCCCATACTCACTAGTAATCACGATCTGGTCAACCGAGTGTTTTCCATTGTTACCATCATAGTATGACCATACTTCGGTAAACATTTCTGTATATCCATCTTGAAAATAAGTGCTTGATTGTTTGGCGTATGTGCCAAAGTACTGATATAAAAATACGGCTGATTGCAGTAGCTCAACAACAATCAAAAAGCTTAGTAACAATCCTTGTATTTTTCGATTTGGTTTAGCGAGCCCGAAAACTGTTTTGGTTAGTTGATCCAAACCCAGCACAGCCAGAAGTAAGAAACCGGGTAAAGCTAAAAGAGCCCGATTGGGATGAGGAACTTCGACGCCAATGATAGCTGGGACTAGTCCAGAGATAATCCAAATCAGACTAAACTGCCACAAAAAGATTTTCTTACCCTTCAATCCTGATAAAAATCCAATTGCAGCCAAGATGGCAGTTGATGGGAACAGCACTCCCATCGAGCCTATGGAGTGACGAATTGAATCTGCTTTGCCTAAAATCAGAAAATTCGGATGTAGGTGAGCCAGTATGTTTTTAGTAGTTGTTGTTACTATTTCAATAAAGGATCTTGACTGGGCAAAAATAGTTACGCTGGCTCTAGCTAAGCCTTCTCCAAATATAGAATCAAGTATAAATGGAACGATCAATACAATTACTCCGGTAAGAAAGAGTGAACATCTTTTAATTGAAATAACTTTATTGCTATGCAGTAATACTAACAATAAAGTTACGAAGATTGGTACCATTACCTTAGCGCTATGATAGGTGTAAAAGGTGCTGGCAAATAATATTCCAGAGATAATTTGAGCACCAAGCACTTTCCACCGTTGCAATTTTTTTTGAACCGATAGTACAAGCAAGGTTGAAGCTAAAATCACTTCCATTAACGCCAAACCACTTTCAAAACCAACTCTGGAAAAGAGTATGTGCCAAGGTGACAGGGAAAGTGTTAATGATCCAAATAGTGCCAGCCACCTTGACTGAATAAATGACGCATTATTTAGTCTAAATGATGCTAAGGCATTAAGTAAAAAATAGAAAAATACCACGCTTAGTACTCCAGAAATAGCAAATGGCAAGCGAATCACCCAGATGTTTAACCCAATCAGAGATGTAAAAAAACCATTCAGGTAAATTGCCAATGGAGCTTTGTAATCTCCAAAAGAACGAAAAGAAATTGGTAAGCGTTCTAACCATTCATCCCTTCTGTTCTGCCAGACTGACCATCCATTGTAACCAATAGCAGCTTCGTCCCAATTTGGTCCAGCTGGAATTGTGCCGAGTTGCCAAAATCTGACCACTCCAGCCATTACAACTATGCAAAGTATTGGTAACAGTTTTGATAATTTCATGACCGGCGTTTTTTTAGTATCCAATACGGTTGCCATAAAATATGCGCAATTTTTTGCCAAAAGTTGCCATGTTTTTGGACAAAATAAGCGGCATGTTGCCAACTCAAGTTTTGTATGTCTTGGCTTGAAAATACCCGTTGATGAGTAGATTCATGTTGGTGAAAAACTACAGCGGATTTTTCAAACAAGACCTGCCAATTTCGTAATCGTGCTCGATAAGACAGGTCGATGTCCTCCCAGTATGCGGGGGCGAAACGCTCGTCAAAACCCTCCAGACTGAGCCACCGCTCCCGGTTAAATAAAGCGCTTCCTCCAGATGCCCAAGCCGTTTCGCCTGACACATCTGCATCAAGCTTGCTGTGCATAAAATATCCGCGTTCAAACCACAACTTATTTTTACCAGCAGTTGGCAGGGTCATTGTGTCTTCTGTGTCATTGCCTTCATATTCAAGACACCCAATGGCAAATATTGGCTGAGCATTAGTCCGATATGCTGAAACTAAACATTCGATGGTATCTGGTCTAAGTGATACATCCGAATTGAGTAACAGTATCAGCGGCTTGGTGGCATATCGAACTGCCCTATTTACTGATGCAGCAAATCGTAAATTTTTTGCATTAACTAGCAAGCTAATGGAAATTTTTTTATTTTTCAAATTTGTAAAACCTTGATATAGCTCAAACCCACCATGAACATCTGTCAGGTTTGGATTTTTTTGTTGGGATAACGAAAAACCATATTTTAACCAGTTGCCACTTTCATCCTGGCTAGCATCATCAATGATAATTAATTCGTCACCATCACGCAGGGCACGTAAAACAGTTGGCAGATGTGTTTCTAACAGCCTTCTACCGTTATATGTTGGGATGATGGTGGATACCGCAAATGAATTAGACATTAAACATTTTCCTTACGGTAGTTTCGAGTTCCTGATGTGAAAAATCTCCAGCTCGATGTCGAGCAATTTTTCGCAGCTGTGTCTCTTTGGCCGGATCGCGCAATAATTGTGTAGTATTTGAAACCAACTCTGAGATAGTGGTCCAGCAATAAGGTAGTAATTCTTGTGGAATAATCTCTGACTGACCTCCACTAGCAATAACTAGTGGAACTGATCCTGCGGCCATCGCTTCGACGGTAGCTATACCAAAATGTTCCACCTTTTCGGGATTAAGGATTGGATCAACCTCATACCCAGTAGCATGCCAAAAAAGACGAGCTTGCGAATAGAGACTGTTAAGTTCTGCGTGATCAAGTTTGGTTTCAAAGCGAATTGGTAGGTCTTTTGCCAGTGCAACTACACGGTCATAAAAAGCCTGATTTTCAATGGATCCCACAAAAACAAGCTCCCAATCAGTCATGAGTCTGGGCTGTTCTTTCAATAACTGCCTAAATGCCTGAACCAAGATATCTTGACGCTTGCTGTGTAGTTGCGGGAAAAAACGACCGACAGACAAGATAATTGGATATTTTTTTGCCTTACTTGCTAACAGCGATTCGTCAATTTCAGGATAGAGCACTTGATCAACTTGGATGCCCCAATTACTTTCTACGATTCCTTTTGTAAATCGAGAATTGGTATTCACCGGATGCCACTGTTTAATTTTGATTGATTGCAAAAAACTTGGTAAATTATTTTTTAATGGAGTTTGAATGTGTAATAAATTATTTCTTGCCAAACTAAAAAAAAGACTACCATCGGTGACGTAATATACGTAGTCAAAATTTCGAGTCCACAGTAACTTTTTATACCACGGTGCTTGGGTAAACAATGGAGAACGAATAAACTTAATTCTCTGCAATGACTTGCCTAAAAATACCTGGTAGCTATTCCTATATTTTTCAACTGATGCAAAAAATATATCATCCGAAATATCTGACTCAGTTGGTAATGCAAAATTGAGTTCGATTTTCTTTGGTAGAGAGAGCGCCACATCAAATAGATGTTTTTCACCTCCGCCTGTGTGAATTTGTTTAAGATAGGGTGAGACAAAGACTGCTTTCACAATGATTTATTTATGTTGTTCCCACAGAATTTCTACTTCTCTCTCTTTGACAGTATACAATTCTTTAATTGGAGGAGTTTGTTGTAGCTCCCAAACCTGTAAGTACACGAGCATGCGATTAATTGCTTGAATTAAACTTTCCATCAAACCCATATTGCCATCACGGTAACCCTGATTTTTTATGGCTCTTCGCCAAAATTCTCCCAAGCCTTTTTTTATGATGACCGCGAAAGTAATCTTAGTATTGTCTGCCTTAGCCAATAACTGTGCTTCAATGGGAGTCCAAGCGGCAGTTTTGTACAATCCGCTGACTATCGTCCGGTGAGAAAAATGAAGTAATTTGGTTTTTAAGATTCCTACGTCTCCAGAAATTAGTGGAGATTCATGTATATCTCCTTTCCAACCCCGTAATTTTCTTCGATCAATGAGCCGAGTTACTGTGTCTGATTCCCAACCTCCATGTTGAAAAATCTTACCAAAAAAAAAGTTTTCTCGGTTCATTTGATATGCTGAATAATTCATTTCGGAAGTAACCGTCTGAATCTCGTAAGCAAGTTCGGGAATAATTCGCTCATCAGCATCGATGTATAAGATCCAATCATGAGCGGCAAACTTTGCGCCCTCCTCTCGTCTACGAGCAAATGATTGATGTTTAAATGAAATAACTTTACATCCAGCATTTTCAGCAATTTCACTCGTGTTATCTGATGAACCATCATCTATTACAATGATTTCTTTACACCACGCAAGTGTTTTTAAACACCCCGGTAACATTTCCGCTTCATTTCTGGCTAAAATAATTGCTGTAATGGCTGCTTTTTTCATACGAGTGATTGTTTCCCAAAAGCTCTCATGTAAAAGTCTATCACTGCTTTTCTACGTAAGCGACTACCTGATACAAATGCTTGGATTTGCAAACGAAGCACGACCGGTAAAACAGATATGGCACCTTGAGTAAAAGCTAGCAAATACCGATTTCTTTCTTGATAATACACATGCAGTGAAGAACCAGAACCACCCGAGGAACCAGCGTTATCGTGCCAAACTATCGCTGTGGGACATAGAGCAATCGTATATCCAGCTTTTTGAGCCCGGAGGCTTAGATCCACATCTTCAAAATACATAAAATAACGTTTATCCAAAAAACCGATTTTTTCTAATACCTCGCGTCGAATGAGCATGGCGCAGCCAGTGGCAAAATCAGTGGTCGCATTTTCGTCAAATTGACCTCGGTCAACTTCATCAACGCCACGATGAAAGGCCACTAAATGTTGCCAGTCAACAGTACCTCCGGCATACCAAAAAACTTTGCCGCGCTCACTTGCCAAATAACTCTTGGAATGAAACTCTTTTCCTGCAGAGAAGTAAATTTTTGGACAAATAATACCCACTTCTGTTTGACTTTCTAATGTTTGAAGCATATTTCGCAAAGCATACTTGTGAATCGTTGTGTCATTGTTTAACAGAAAAATAAATTGTGAGTTATTTCTCTCAACTGCGTAGTGAATGCCAAGATTATTGCCTCCAGTAAAGCCCAAATTGGCATCCGAACGTATCACTTTAAATTTTTTTGAAGTTTGTAAAGCTTTTGGTAAAACGTACTTTTTAATCGAACCGTTATCTACAATAATATATTGACACGCATATCCTGGGTGAATGAGAGAAGATAAAGAAAAAAGGCAAGTATTAGTTGTCCTAATATTATTGTAGTGAACTAAGATAATAGAAACATGTTTCACAAAGCTATTATAGCCTAAAACCGCAATTTCTTTCTCAGTAGCCAATACGCTTTGCTCAAACCGTTTGTCTGTTGGCTCATTTTTGATGCTTGCCAGTATCTCCAATCAGAGATCACTTGATCGATTGTGGAGCCAGTAACGGCATTTGCCGAATATGGAAATTTTTGTTTTTCCCAAATTCTTAAGGCGGTTGTGACTTGATACAGACTCTGTAGAAGGGCTAATGATGTACCATGTAAACCGTCTCGATAACCTTCATCCTGATAGTAACGGCGAAAGAAATCATTAAAAAAAGATGAAAACAATTGATCTGAACTGGTTTTTGTAAGCGACCTTGATGATTTGCTCCCCACTTCAGCTTGAGTATATCGCATCATTCTTTGAAAGTACTCATCCAGCGATGAATAATTATTGTGTTCAATTGCCAATTCTGAACTAGCATCTATTACTCCCACTGCACCATTCACGCTCGGTTGCTCATGAATCACTCCAGACCAAGAGACGGTTCCTCTCTTAAAAAAACGGATTTGGTAGTCTGGCCACCAGCCACTGTGTTCAATCCAGGTACCAAATACAAGATTCTTTCGGGCAATTTTATACGCAGACACTTGAGCGTGTGTATCATCAATGAGAGCTACTAATTTTTGTTGTAATTGATGCGGAACAGTTTCATCAGGATCAACTAATAATATCCAGGGTTTGGTGCCCTCGATTACAGATGCATTCCTAACTAATTCAACATATTCTGCTGGTGGAATTGAAATAACTTTTGTGTGGAATTTGCGCGCGATACCTCGGGTTTCATCCGTGCTTTCCATATCTATAACGATAATTTCATCCACAAATGAGAGAGATTGTAAGCAATCTGATAATGTTTTAGCCGCATTATGAGTAGTCACAATAGCTGTTATTTGAGACATAATTATGCTCTCTCTCTAAGTAAGTATAGAGTATTACGAATCAAACGATCTTTGGCAAGAATAAATATGGTCATCACATAGGATATCAGTGCCAAGAACATTCCAGATAACAAAAGTTCAACATTCTGTTGCCAATAATTTCTACCGATGAGGGCAATAGTTGCCATGACGGAGGCCGCAGCGAGCTGCGGCCAGATTTGATCCCAGAGCTTAAATGAAATTTCTTTCTGTACCATCCAAACGGCGGCAATTGAAGAAAAACTAATGAGGAGCGCAGCAACTGCAACCCCATTATACCCAAACCACCAAACAAGCGGAGGAGTGAGCACCCAAGTCAATAGTGTCCACATGATCATTAATTTAAGCGTTTGGTTAATTTTTCCCATGGCATTAAGCAGATTTGTTAAAGGAGTTGAAATTGCGCTCCAACCAATGCTCAGACTAAATAATGCAAAACTAAATGCCGCTGGCATCCACTTGCCATACGTTGATGAAAAAACCGTTAGAAGTGGAGTAATAAAACAAGCCATGCCAATTATAATCGGGAAAATCGCCAAGGTAATCCAAAAAAGAGAGATTTCCAATCCTTTCGCCAGCGCATCTTTACGATGCTGCAATCTAGAGAATGTTGGAAAAGTGATTGCCATCACGTTTTGAACAGTCAGTGTGTAAGGATACATTGACCAATTTTTTGACCACTGAATATACCCAAATTCTCTCAATGGCATCATCACGCCAACAACAATATAAAAGAGTTGGTCTTTAATTCTGGCCAGAAAATCATTTAG
Source organism: uncultured Pseudomonadales bacterium (assembly GCA_964400865.1). Lineage (GTDB taxonomy): Bacteria > Patescibacteriota > Microgenomatia > UBA1400 > PJMF01 > DAOQVB01. The sequence continues at coordinate 14,756 of CAYNWG010000006.1, read as the reverse complement.
TTGAAATTTAACTCCATATGAAAGGAGTGTTTTGATTGCCGGTTTGGTAATCGCTAGTCCAAATTGCCATTGTTGAATTATATTCATCAAAATAATACCAATTAGGGTTCGAGCACCAATCGCAAACGCATAGCTTATTACTCCCCACTTTTGATAAGCCATAAAGATCAAAACACCGTGAAAAACAATTTGTTCAGCAATCTGAGGCAGAACTAGTTTTGAAAATTCTAATTTTCGTTCAAGAATTACCGATGGAATTGTTTTTAATGTTGTCAGAGGAAATGAAATTGCCAAAGTAAGTAAAATCCAATCACCCGCCCAACCAGTTTTTCTGGAAATAATTCCCGACGCCACTAATAGAACGGCAATCATAACTATTAACCATCCCAGTAATAACTGAATGGTAAATGCGGTCCGATATTCTTCAATAGTTGGTTCGGTTTTTTTCTGTATTAGGGCAGCTGCTAAACCAATATCGGAAAAAAAAGTTAGCAAACCGATGATCATTACAATAAAACCATATATACCAAAGTCCTCTGGAGCAAATAGACTACTCAAAATGGCCAACGATAGAAATCCAATACCTTGCAAAATAACAGTTCGAAGTAAATATGATACTGCTCCAGAGATCGATCTCCGTTTAATCACATGAAGCTCGTCGTCTGTAGTTATTTTCTGCATAGTTTATATTTGTTTTATTTCTCTAGTACTAAACAAATTGGCGGACAGTAGTATGACTGAGAGTGTACTGATTAGATAACCCCACAACCGAACTGAGGTCATTCCAAAATCCAAACTGAGTAAGTGTTTACCTTCGGGCAAAACAACTTGAATCAGACCATTATCGCTAGTAAGAATTTGAGTTTCTGCTCCATCTAGATATGCTTTCCATCCAGGGAAGTTTGCAACTGAAATAGTTATGAGTGTGGGTTGTTTGGCTTCAACTGCAATAATTTTTTGAGAAGTGGCATCTTTCAAAACAGTAGTTGTAAGTACTTCGCTATTTTCGACTAATTGTTGGAAAGACTCAATGTCAGTATTAAAAGTCTTCGGAATGTAGTCGGGTAGTATGCCACTCATTTCTTTTTGGATCCTCACGGCATCTGTGTAGTACGGACCAGTATCGGATTCATAATAAAAAGCGGGTACGAAGTACCTGAATGACGTGAATAGAGTTACGGTTGTAATAATAATTAGCAGCGCTCGTTTTCCAAAAATATGATTTTTGAGGGACATGACAATTATCAATGTAGCAACAAAAGCAATTGCGCCTAATAAACGCCAGGGAAATTGAAGATAGGCAATCATCGGAAGATTTTCCCACAACCAAAGCGTCTTCTGAGTGGTGACTAAAATTAGACCACCCATTGTAATAAACAGCAAAATCATAATTAAAGAAGTTTGTTTTCTTTCATGCTTAATCCTCCTCACAGTTTGGAATACAGCAAATCCTAAACCCAAAAGTACGCCATAACCTAAAAAGAAATTAATTCCGTCGTTTGGCCCCCACTCCGATCCACCATATCTCCAATTATCTAAGAGAAATTGTCTAAGATATAAAAAGTGGTTGTGGTAATCAAAATAACCAGTTAAGACTTGTTGATCTAACTTTGTAAATGACTTCTCAAGGAAAGCTGGCAAAGCATAGAAAGCACTCAAGCCAAAGCCCAACGTGGCACTGAGCAGACCCTTTACTATCAGTGAAATCAAATCTTGGTGAGTACCATTTTTATTTTTTCTTTTCCAGAAGAATAGTAGCAAACCAATAAAAAATCCTAATGGGACAAAATATAATGCAGATAAATTATGGCTGAGAATTATGATAGCCGTACTGACTGAGATGTAGAGCCAGGCCCAGCGATGTTTTTTTGTCATCAAATACCAACCCAAGACTAGCCAGGGCAGCAATGCCATCGCCCAAAGTTCATTGAGCGCCCCCCTCAAAAACAGATTCACTGCTCGGTATGGTGCGAGCGTATACAGCGCGGCAAAGACTACTCCCCCCGTGTATCCTGATAGCTCTTTACCCAACCGATACGATCCGAGTAGCGTAACAATGTTTACAATACTAAAAAGCACTAGGATTGACCACGAGACAGAGTTCAGAGTTAGGTAGAGCAGTGCACCAATGTAGTATGGGAAAGGTCCATAAAACAAAAACAAAGGCATACCATAACCATAGCCAAAATTTTTTGACCATTGGACGGGAAAATCTCCATCTTGGAGCCCTCGTGACATTTCAACAATTCTGGCAGCGTGAGTGAAATCGTGTAAGAAAAATAGTTTACCTAAAAAAAAACTTCTTGAGGACACAAGTAATATAACAAGCAACATCAAGGGCACAAGCACTCGTTTGAGCATCTTTTCATTGTACCGCATTACTAATGGTAAGATAGCTACTAATGAATCGAAATTTATTTAAGCTCATGCTGAAAGCGCAGTTGGCTACCGCTGGCTTTTTATTGGTTTTACTTCTAATTACCGGGTTAATTCTTGGTCTAATTGGATGGTATCAATTTTCACTGTTTCAAAAATCTAGTGGTCTCACTGCTACTGAAATAGTAAGCATGACAATAAATGCATGGCAAGTTCCACACACTGAATCTAACAAAATAGTTTCCGTACTTGTTCTAGGCCTAGATGAAGTTGAAGCTCGAACCCAAACTGTCCTAACTGATACGATTATTTTGCTAACAATCGATACAGTATCTGGCGAAATTAATTCTCTTTCTCTTCCTAGGGATCTCTGGATTGAAGAATATCAAACAAAAATTAACTCCCTCTACTATTATGGCCAAAAAACCAATCCTGAGCAACCTACTCAGCTTGTGTCTTCTGTAGTTGAATCCCTTTCGGGAATCACCATTGATAAGATAATTCCTGTCAATCTGGAACAATTAGCAGAACTAGTCGATACACTTGGCGGACTAGAGATAACTGTAACTAAGGCATTTACTGATGATCATTTTCCCATTCCAGGAATTAACCCGAGCCAAATCACAGACCCCGCTTTATTACAGAAAACTGTCAGTTTTGAAGCAGGATCCCAGCTGATGAATGGTGCTCGTGTATTGGAATATATACGCTCTCGCCAGGCTATTGGTGAAAATGGCACCGATGATTCCCGCACACAGAGACAGCAACAAGTAATCATTGCAATACTCAGTAAACTACAGTCAAAAACTGTTCTGACCAATCCCAACTTGGTTGGTAAAATTGTGTCTTGGTTTCGAGCTAATTACGAATCATATTGGCCACTAAGTGAAGTCTTACGCACAGGAATTCAATTTGTAAAAAATGACACACGCCCAAATTTAACTGCCCACACGCTACCAATTGCAGAAAATTACCAAGATTATGGCGTTCTCATACATCCGCCAATTTGGAGATATCAAAATCAATGGGTGTATACAGCCACTAACAGCGCTATTCTAAGGGAATACATACAATACTCACTCAATCCCAAGTAGACAGCAACAAAATAAATACATGAAAATACCAAAATTATCACTTCCCAGTCAAAAAACCATCACTCGCCTATTGCTTTTGACCACTATTATTTTTGCACTTTTGGCAGGACTCTATCAAGAATTGTACCGAGTGGAACAAAAAAGATACGCAAAACTAGAAAATATGTATGTTAGAGTAAGAGATCAATTGGGTAGAAATGAAACGCAACGTTTAATCGATGAGTCGTATAATAAGTAGTTGAACCATTTATATGAGCAACACACTCAAGAAACACAACACGCTATTAATTACTGGGGGCGCTGGTTTCATTGGTACTAACTTTTGCTATTTTTGGAATAAACAACATCCAGAAGATCACATTATCATTCTTGATGCACTCACCTACGCTGGTAACCGCTCATCACTTGTAGAATTAGAAAAACAAACTTCTGTGCATTTTGTTCATGGAAATATTAATGATAGTACTTTAGTCGACAATTTACTGAAAGATACGACAATGATCGTTCATTTTGCCGCAGAATCTCATGTGGACCGTTCGATCACCGATCCTAATCTGTTTTTGCAAACCAATGTGATGGGCACTCATACTTTATTACAGGCAGCACTGAAGCACTCAATTTCAAGATTCCATCATATTTCTACTGATGAAGTGTTTGGAACACTACCATTGGAAAGCAATGAAGGTTTTTGTGAAACCACTGCATACTCACCCAGAAGTCCGTACGCAGCAAGTAAAGCCGCGTCTGATCACCTGGTACGAGCATACGCAGAAACGTATGGTTTACCAGTTACCATTACTAACTGTTCAAACAATTACGGCGAATATCAGTTCCCCGAAAAGTTGATCCCCCTAGCTATAACTAATTTACTAGAAAACGGTACGGTCCCGATTTATGGTCCAGGAAATCAAATTAGGGATTGGTTATATGTTCAAGACCACTGTCGCGCCATAGAGCTCGTACTACTGAATGGCGAAATTGGTCAAACTTATCTGGTTGGAGGACTAACTGCAGACATAACTAATCTAGACCTCATTCGATTGTTGCTGAACATTATGCATAAATCTGAAGATTCTATTCAGTACGTCGCTGACCGACCAGGACATGATCAAAAATATCGAGTAAATTGGAATCACATCAAGTCACAGCTGGGATGGCAACCAACTGTTGATCTAGAGCAAGGTCTTCGTCAAACCGTTGATTGGTATACCAATAATCAAGATTGGTGGAAACCACTAAAAATGGCTAACGCAGCCTATTTTTCTGCACAGTATAATTCAACGGAAAGTTCATAAGTATGCCAACTGATAATTTTATTCCGACTGAAGCTAACCACGTGGTTGACGGGATTTACCAAACTGCAATTGAAGGTCTGCTCTTTTCAGCATCACAAAAGCACATTGATCATCGAGGCCACTACGCCGAGCTCGTTCGTTTACCAGATTTAAATTTAGCTCTAAAACAGCCCTTCGTCCCAGTACAAATTAATCATTCACACTCACATTTAAATGTTATCCGAGGTTTTCATGCAGAAAATTGGAATAAGTTAGTAACTATTGTGCATGGTTATTGTTATTGTGTTCTAGTTGATGTGAGACCAAATTCAACAACTTTTGGTCAATCAGTCAGTTTAAATCTGGGTAACCATGACGATGCGCTCTATGGCTCTCTCTATATTCCAGCGGGTGTGGCTAATTCTGCGCTAGCGCTCTCAGAACCTGTAGAGTATCTCTATTTCGTAGATGCGCTGTACGCCAATCGCGATCGTACCGGAGATGTATCAATTTCATTATTTGATAAAGACATTGATGCTCAATGGCCTATTACTCAAAAGTCTATGATAGTTTCAGAAAGAGATCGTCAGTCAATAACCCTGCGTGAAAAGTTTCCTACCAAATTTAGCTCTTAGAATGGGTATGGACCACTATGAATACCACTAAACTACCATCAATTATTGGTACAGGTTTAAATGGACTGGTAGGTTCAAAGATAGTCAAAGACTTATCTTCCGATTTTCGATTTGAAAATATTGATATTTCGGATAAAACCAATCCTGTTGATATAACAAACATGCAACAAGTAGAGAGTTTTATTGGTAACTCTGCCGCTTCAGTCGTTTTACATTGCGCAGCATTCACCAACGTCACAGCCGCCTGGGAACAAACCGGAAATAAAACAGGCCTCGCGTACGCAATAAATGTTGTTGGTACAAGGAATATCGTCAATGCTTGTAAGAAATTCAGCAAGTTAATGATTCATCTATCGACTGCATATATTTTCGATGGAACGAAAGCCGAAATGTATACGGAGATTGACAAGCCCAACCCAATTGAATGGTATGGTCAAACAAAACTTTGGGCAGAGGAAGAAATCACCAGCTCCCTTGATCAAGCTGCAATCCTTAGAATAGATCAGCCTTTTAGATCCGATTCACACGTAAAAGCAGACATCCTCCATCGAATTCTCAATCAGCTGAAAGAAGGATCTCTGCCTCCACAATTTACAGATCACTCATTTGGTCCAACATATATTGACGACTTAGCTAGCACAATTCTTTGGTTTATTCAATCAAAAACAACGGGGATATTTCATGCAACGAATGGCGAGCGATGGAACGATTATGACTTTGCATGCAAAGTTGCTAAAGCAGCTCACCTTCCCACTGTAGTGAGATCTGGGTCGCTCGCCAACTATCTAGCAACATCACAACGGCCGTATCAAAAAAATACTGCCCTTGATACGACTAAATTACGACAAGTCATTCCCCACAAACTTACATCTATTTCTGATGCCATTGCTGAAGCGTGTACTTATTTTGAGTCCAAATAATCGGCTTTCCAAGCGTTAATAGCTGCCACATTACCGGACAATAATACCTCTGGAACTTTCCAACCGTGATGATCAGCTGGTCTAGTATAACTCGGAGGACTGGGCATTCCTGGCTTGTCGTGACTTTCTGCTATCGCACTGGTTTCATTTCCCAGTACATTGGGTAATAATCGGCTAATAGCATCAATCATGACTAGTGCAGCTGGCTCCCCCCCGGTCATCACAAAATCTCCAATCGATATTTCTTCATCTACTAAATAGTCTGCCACTCTTTGATCAACATCGCCATAGTGACCACAAATAATTATTAATGATTCGTATGAGGCCAATCTATGAGCATCTGTTTGTATAAAGCGTTTGCCTCGTGCTGAGAGAAGGATGGTTCTATTTTTTCTTGGCTTAGCTATTGCTATGCTCGCCAATGCTTTCTCGATTGGTTCTATTTTCATGACCATCCCAGCTCCACCACCAAAAGGTCGGTCATCGGTTGTTTTATGCTTATCATTAGCAAATCGGCGTAAATCAATCAAGTTTACATTGATAATTTGGTTGGCAATTGCTCTATGAACGATCGATGAGAGCAAAGGACTTTCAAAATACTGCGGAAAAGTTGTTAAAATATGAAATATCATCGTCTGCTAGTCATCGTGAGTACTAACAGGTATGATTATACTGTACGATTTTAGAATATTTACATGCCAACAACAAGTCATTCTGGCCTTACTCTGACACAAGCAAAAACCTTTAGCAAAAGCTTTGTGTTGTATGGATCCATCGGTTTAGTGGTATTTTTAGTTTTTTGGTTTGCATCCGGTGCATTTATTCGGTATTGGGTTGCAACACATCCTGAACCACCACCTCCCCCCACCGTTGGCTTTGGGATACTTCCAGCACCCCAATTTCCCATCACACCGGATGAAAGCAAGCCAAAACAATATATTTTAGAAACTCCAACTGGCAGACTACCAGATTTTTCTGATCGAGCCCTTGTGTTTTTTATGCCGAAAAACTCCCCAGGACTTCTTGATGCAGAAAAGGCTAGAGATTTTGCTACAGAATATGAGTTCCTCTCAGCGCCTGAAATTTTAGACTCAAGAACGTATCGTTGGCAAAAAACCCAACCGCTTTTTACCACAATCGAGTACGATATTCAGGATCAGGTATTTAGCTATGTAAGTGATTTCTCAAACCGACCTGAATTACTATTAGACTCTGAATTACCAACTAAATTTGATGCAATTAATGAAGTTAAAAACTTTATTAAAAAAGCGATTGATCTGCAATCAGATATCTCAACAGCATCCGGGACTTTTGCTTTTGTAAAAAGTGTTGGATCTGATTTGCTTCCGGCTGTCTCGGTAACAGATGCTAATTTTGTAACTGTCGATCTAAATAGGTCGCCCATTGAAAGTACATATCAAATCTATACCGATCGAGATGGCAGGGGTGTCATTCACGCACTGGTTGGAAATATTAAAAATACAGAAAAGATTCTTCAGCTCGACTATTATTACTATCCGATTGACTACTCAGTCATTCACACGTATCCACTCAGACCGGTTAAACAGGCTTGGGATTTGCTACAAGGAGGTGAAGGTTATATCTCTCACGCTGTTTCTTCCGACCAAGCTACGATTCGAGAGGTAACTCTTGGTTATTACGACTCCACCACGCCTCAAATGTATTTACAACCAATCTATGTATTTTCGGGCGATGACGGATTTTTGGGTTTTATTCCGGCAATTGATCCTAGTTTCTTGAACACTACAAAAACAAATCTACCATGAAAGTTAATTCAATAAGAACTCGAGTTGCTCCAAGTCCAACTGGTCTACCCCACATCGGTACTGTTTTTCAGGCACTACTTGATTATATTATTGCCAAACAAAATGGAGGAACATTTATTCTTCGCGTAGAGGATACCGATCAAAAACGCCTTGACTCTGAGGCTGAGCAAGCTGTGTATGAAGCACTCGAGTGGGTTAAGATCGAACCCGATGAAAGTCCCAAGGTAGGAGGCGCTTTTGGCCCGTACAGGCAATCAGAAAGATTGCCACTGTATCACAAATATGCTCATCAATTAGTCGACCAAGATGCAGCCTATTACTGTTTTTGTTCCGCAGAACGACTCGAGTCTGTCCGCAATCAAATGCAAAAAGATGGTAAGCCACCCATGTATGACAAGTTTTGTCGCTCTATTACACCAAGCGAGGCGAAAGAACGTGCCACAACGGAGTCTCACGTGATTCGCTTAAAAGTACCCGCGCAAACCCAGATTGCTGTTCTCGATGCAGTCCGAGGCACCATTCTATTTAATAGCGATGATATCGATGATCAAGTACTGCTCAAATCAGACGGTTTTCCTACCTACCACCTCGCAGTCGTAGTTGACGATCATCTTATGCAGATTAGTCATGTGGTTCGTGGCGAAGAATGGCTCAGTTCCGCACCCAAACATATTTTGCTCTACGATTTTTTTAATTGGCAAAAACCAATATTTTTCCATACCCCTACCCTCAGAAATCCGGACAAATCAAAACTTTCAAAACGTCATGGACATACATCTGTTGAGTGGTATCGCTCTGAAGGAATACTGCCAGAAGCGCTCATTAATTTTCTTCTATCAATAGTATGGACACATCCGGAACAATTAGATATTTTTTCATTGCAAGAAGTAATAGAACTGTTTAAATTTCAATCAGTGCATATTACAGGACCAATAGTTGATTTGGCAAAATTGCGCTGGCTCAACGGGCAATATATTCGCTCATATTCAAAGAATGATTTTTTAAATCTGGCAAAACCATTTCTTCCTGATGACTTCCCCAAGGAAAAGGCTATGTCAATCTTACCACTTATTCATGAAAGGCTTGAGCAATTAAATCAAATTGAATCATTAACTGACTTTTTTTATCGACCAATAGTTCTTGAGAAAGCTCCCCTGCTCCAAAGATCTACTACTGAGATAGTTATCAATCAACTCACAAACACAATCGACCGTTTTGAGGCATTACCTGAATGGAATTTGCTCCAAATTGAAGAAACAATCCGCTCATTGCAAGAAAAAAATGACTGGCAAAGAAAGCAATATTTCATGTTGCTTCGCTATAGTACAACTGGAAAATCCGCCACACCTCCCCTGTTTGAAACAATTGAGGTACTGGGAAAATCACAAACTATAGAACGTCTTATATCTGCTAGAACCCTTATTGCTTCATAAATATGTTTCAACAACAAGATTTAACTCAACAGGCTGACTTGGCATATGAACGATTACTGAAGGTATTTCCTTTGGCCGTGAAGTTTCATCAGTCGGTACATCAACGAGTATCCGTTGATCAATCTCTCAAACAACCCCTGCAGGAATTTAACAGATCGGAGAAATCAATTATTTTTGATAAACTTCGTCAGACTCACAAGCAACCACTCTCCTCGATTCCCTCAGAGACCCTGCTGTATTTGGAACAACAACTAGGTGATATCTTTGGTTTAGCACTGACTTCAGAAACTAGTTTAGGCACACTACCGTATTTAGTAGGTCAAATTGAAGCTCAATCACATTTAAAATCGTCGCCAACTGATAAAATAGAAGACCACGCTTTTATTATGGAAGCCGGATTACGACCTCAACGCAGTTATTATGGTTGGCAATCTGAACCCTATGGTATTACCTTACCACTGCATGAATTAGTTAACTGGCAAACTCTCTCTGATCAAAAAAGAAAAATTTTTCTTAGTCAACTGATTTTAGTGATCAACCCTATATTGGAAATTGCTATTGTTGCCAAAATGGTAGACGTGGGTCCATACCATACTCAAAGATATCAATTCGCTGGTTCTCCACAACTAGTTCGAGACGGAAAATTTTGGAATCCTGGCTGTAATGGCCTGACTGCTATTTTTTTTCTTGAATCAAATTCCGCAAATTTGAAAACTGGACCCTTATTTTATGAACGCTAAAATCATTCAAAGCTTATCCGCAATTGTACCAACGTTACGTTGGTCAGATGATGTGACAGTTCAGCATCTACAACTATCACACAGCTTAACCGTTATAGGTGAACAATTAAGCCCCAGTCAACAGGCTGAACTAACTGAAATGATACTCAACTCAGAAATTACCAACATCAATATAGCAAAATGGCTCACTGATGAAATCCCTCAGATCACATTACTTCTCAGAGAAATAGAATCTAAAGTAGCCTTAATTAATAGAAATATTCAGCTATGATCACCATCGCTCTAAATGTTGGCTCAAGGTTTCCAGTGAATCGAAAGAGAATTCGTTCTTCCGCAATCAAAATCTTGAATGAATACAATATTGACAATGCGCAGGTTGATATCTCGATTGTTGGAGTACGAAAAATAACTGAACTGAATGAAAATCGATTGGGTCACGATGGCTCAACCGATGTTTTGTCATTTCCACTGCACGAAAAAAAAGCGCTTGATGATTTTCCACTTCCCACTGCAATCCCGCCACACTTAGGCGACATCGTAATTAGTTTTCCAGCTGCACTTGAACAAGCGAAACGATTTGGTAGACTGGTGGACGATCAAATCTGTTTTTTTGTAGAACACGGCATGTTACACCTACTCGGATACCATCATGAAGATGAAAACTAATCACTCACTTGCTTGGACGAACAGCTATCGTCCTACCTGCTTATCGCAACTACATCAAGTTTCGGTTAGAAATCAATTGATTCAATACCAAATAGCGGGATCATTTCCTCAAGTCTTACTTTTCGCTGGACCGAAAGGTACAGGTAAAACCACCTCCGCTCGTATCATTGCCGCCCTGCTTAATGATCCCAAGAATGCAAAGGTTGTAACTACTAATTACATACAACATCAAAGTGAAAAATTAGCCTTGAAAGACCCAGATATTGCTGACTCGCTGGTGAAAAAAATACTATCAGGTACATCATTTACTGTGCATGAGTTAGATGCTGCCAGTAACCGAGGGATAAATGAAATGAGAGCCATCAAAGATCAGGCTCAGCTATCTCCAATCGAAGGAGTAATTTCAGTTTTTATCCTGGACGAAGTCCATATGTTGACAGCTCCTGCCTTTAACGCACTATTAAAACTTCTTGAAGAACCACCATCGCACACCACGTTTATACTTGCCACAACAGAACTACAGAAAATACCAGAAACGGTGGTTTCACGATGTCAGGTAGTGCATTTTCACCAGGCAACGCAGGCAGAAATACAATCTGCGCTACAGTTCGTAACTCAATCAGAAACGTTACAAATTAGCGATGAGGTACTGGCCAGAATTGCTGATTTAGCCAATGGGAGCTTTCGAGATGCAGTTAAGTACTTACAGAAGATTGCCACATACAACAATCCAACTTTAGATCTTGTGGATGCACTTATTGCTCCTTCATTTTCTGCTAGAATTGAGTCAATTATCTCAGCGCTACTTGAAAAACAATCTGCAACTATCTGTCAATTATTTGTTGACCTCCGTTCCGAAGTCTATGATGAAAAACTCTTTATTTCCCAATTGCTAGAGACAATTCATCATGATTTGTTATTACACTATCTACCAACAGTGAATTCCAAGCCAGTTCGCACTGTAGCCATCAACTTATTTTTATTGAAAGAATTTACCCAATCGATTACTCAAAATCCTACCCCAATTCCCTTTTTGAGTCTAGAAATTGCCTGCTTAAACATTATTGAACGATCACAACAAAAAATAAAAAGAGACAATGGTGATGGTGGTACAACTCTGACGCAAAAAATAACCCATCAAAAACCTGAATTAAATAACACAAAAGGTGATGCTCAAAAACTACTTGAAAACTGGCAACGGTTTCTGACCGAAGTTGCCAACCACAACACGACATTGGCTGCACTTTTTCGATCTGCTCAACCCAAGCGAGCAAACGACCATAGCTTAGAAATTGAAGTATATTATCAATTTCACAAGGAACAACTCATTAATTTGAAGCATCATGCTGCTATCCAACCAGTTCTCAACACGTTGGTTGGTGGTGATGTGCATTTTGATATTTCGGTTGTAGCAGCCCCCGTCGTGGCTGAGTTACTGGATGAAGTTCCAGCAAGTCTTCCAGAAAGAGTTGCTGCCGCACTTTTACAATCAGATCCCCACTCCACAACAGATGTAGTACAATCCAACTAGTGTAATTTAGAAAGGCTATTATGCAAAATCCATTAAAAGCTCTTGGTGATTTAAATTCATTGCGCCAACAAGCCAAACAAATGCAAGATGAGCTTGGCAAAGAAGAAATTGTAATCGAAAAAGGGGACATTCGAGTTGTTATTACTGGTGATCAAAAGATTAGACAATTTTCTGTCCAGGGTATCTCCAGCGAAGATGCTATTGCAGTTCTCAATGAAGCAATTAAGAAATCTCAAGAGCTAGCTGCCAAGAAATTACAAAGCATGACGGGCGGCCTGGGTGGTTTATTGGGTAAAATGGGTCAATAAATGTCACTACGCTTGCTAGTTGCCTCAACAAATCAGGGCAAGCTGGCTGAAATTAAAAGTAGTCTCAGCAATCTAAGTCTAGATATTATTAACCTTTCGGCCTTTCCTCACCTCGATGTTTCGAGTATTGAAGAAATCGGAACAACGTTTGCTGAAAATGCTGTGTTAAAAGCCAAACACTATTCGGCGATCACGCAGTTACCAACGCTCGCAGAAGATTCTGGGTTAGTGATCCCTGCTCTCGATGGGAATCCAGGAATCCAAAGCGCTCGCTGGTTCCCAGGTTCTGATGAAGATCGCAATCAAGCCATACTATCAAGAATGAAAACCATTTCTAATCGTTCAGCATCTTTTCATTGCTCGGCTTGCCTCTATCACCCACACACTCATGTGATAGAGATGTTTGATGGTGAGGTGGAAGGCATGATTGCTCAGGAATCTCGTGGAGACGATGGCTTTGGTTACGATTCAATCTTCATACCAAACGGGTACAGCAAGAGTTTTGCCGAACTGGGCAAATCAGTCAAGAACTCCTTGTCTCATCGTCATAAAGCACTCGAGCTGGTCAAGGCTTATCTGCAAAATCATCCGGCATTTCTTACCTTGTAGTTTCAGAGAATCATTTGTACAATCATGCCTCATGAATAAAGCTGACTATTCTCCACCTACGGAAATTCTGGATAAATATGCCCAGGTGCTAGTCCACTTCGCTCTTGGTCAAACAGAGGGGATTCAACCTGGTGAAGTAGTGCAGTGTTTGGTACCAGATGTAGCCAAACCGCTCGCGTTGGCTCTGCAAAATACGCTTTTAAAAGCTGGCGCCCATGTCTTGTTGAGATTATTGCCCACAGGATTTGATAACGATTATTATTCTTTGGCTTCAAAAGAACAATTGACATTTTTTCCAGAACAACACCTGCAAACTCGAGCTGATTTAATTGATCACTCCATTGGAATTTTAGCTGATCCATTTCCTGAAGAACTAAAAAACGTCAACCCAGATTCCATAATGATGGCTCGTAATACACAAAAACCATATCGAGACTGGTTGATGGATAAAGAAATACAAGGTAAATTCACTTGGACTTTGGCACTCTGGGGAGTTGAGGCTAAAGCAAAAATCGTTGGTTTGAGTCTGGAAGAATATTGGCAACAAATAATCAAAGCCTGTTTTCTAGATCAGGCTGACCCAATTGAGGAGTGGCGGAAAGTAAAACGATTGCAACAAGAATTTCGAGACAAGCTCAACGCTCTTTCAATTGAATCTGTTCAGATCACTGGACCAGATGTTGATTTAAAAATTCAACTTGGCGCCAATCGCCAGTGGAAAGGCGGTGCAGATAGAAATATTCCGAGTTTTGAACTATTTACTAGCCCCGATTGGCGCGGTACTCAGGGTCATATTCGATTCAATCAACCCTTGTACCGATATGGCAATGTTCTAGAAGGAATTGAGCTAACCTTCGAGGAAGGGGTGATTACAAAGGCATCTGCCACAAAGGGCGACCATCTACTTCAAGCCATGATTAAGAGTCCGAATGCCAATAAGTTGGGAGAATTTTCACTGACTGATAGCAGGCTATCAAAAATTACTCACTTCATGGCAGAAACACTCTACGATGAAAATATTGGTGGTCCCGAAGGCAATACCCACGTGGCAATTGGTATGGCGTATCGTGACTGCCTGAGAGGTGAAAAAACAGGACTATCTAATGAAGATTGGGAATTACTTGGTTTTAATGATTCACCAGAACACACCGATATTATTAGCACAACCAATCGCACCGTCACCGCTACACTTTCCGATGGCTCAAAAAAGGTAATATATGCCAACGGTCAATTCACCGTCTAATCACTCCGACAGCAACTAACTATTTGTTTTGATCAGAGCTTGGTCGTTTTTTAAGCAGATTAGGCAATAGTAATTTTTTGTTCAAGATACACATCCTGAACTGCATGAAGTAAGCGCACTCCCTCATCCCAACTACTCTT
>CAYNWG010000005.1:42559-43471 GCA_964400865.1 uncultured Pseudomonadales bacterium | reverse complement strand
TCGTACAAAAAAAGTGAGTAAATAACCTCTCATGAGAATCGGGATTGACTGCCGCTTAGCAGGACCCGATCACGCGGGAATTGGTCGCTATACTGCAGAATTAGTCAACAACTTATTGAGTGTTTCGAATTCTATTGAGTGGGTCTTATTTTGTTCAAATCAACAGCAGGCTGAATATCTAATCGGCAGTAATAAAACCCAACGCGTCCGCGCTGTAATTTGCACTATTCGGCATTACTCTCTTGCAGAACAGCTTTTGCTACCTTGGATATTTTATCAAGAAAAACTCGACCTCCTCCACGTGCCGCATTTCAATGTACCCCTTGCGTATCGTAGGTCGTATTTTATTACGATTCATGATTTGCTTTGGCATCATCACCGTGGTCAACAAGTTACCACACTGCATCCCTGGATCTATTGGTTTAAATATCTTGGTTATCGCTTGGTAGCTTCCCAATCTATTAAAACAGCGAAACACATTTTTGTGCCTTCAGAAGAAATTAAAAAAACATTACAACAATACTACCCAAATTTTCAAGATAAAATTGAAGTAACATACGAAGGAGTGAGCTTAGAACCGCCAAAAAAATTGCGTAGAATATTGCCTACTAATTATTTACTGTTCGTTGGATCTTTGTATCCACATAAAAATATTACCGTTGTTTTGAAAGCCTTGCGGGAACTACCTAAGTTCCACTTAGTTTTGGTTGGATCTAGATCGGTGTTTTCTCAACAAATTAAAGATTTGGTCACCACACTCGATTTGGAAAGTCGAGTAACTTTTTTTGGTCGCGCAACAGAAGGAGAATTACACACACTGTATAAACACGCTCAAGCCTTGGTTCAGCCTTCTTTATCCGAAGGCTTTGGCTTAACCGGTATTGAAGCCATGGCGGCTGGCACACCCGTTAT
>CAYNWG010000005.1:40429-42549 GCA_964400865.1 uncultured Pseudomonadales bacterium | reverse complement strand
CCGCACGATCCAAAAAATTTTGTACGATCAATCCAACAATTGCCAAAACTAAAAATAAATTTAACAGCACGTGGTCTGAAACTCAGCAGGGAGTATTCCTGGCAAAAAATGGCAAAAGTAACTTTAGCAGCTTACCAAAGTTTTCTTGCCCGCTCATGAGCCAAATCGCATCTGCCAAACCATCAATTGCTTTAGTATACGACCGAGTTACCGTTGAGTATGGTGGAGCAGAGGATCTTCTCCAGGTTTTTTATCAAGCCTTTCCATCAGCCCCACTTTTTACTTCTGTTTGGAATCCCAAGCTCAGCTGGACCAAGTACTGGCCTGTTCACGTCAGTTTTTTGCAAAGAATTCCCTGGGGGTTCAAATTTCACCGACTACTAGCCCCGTGGATGCCGTTAGCATTTGAGTCGCTGTCGCTCTCTGATTTCGATATCATTGTAAGTATCAGCAGCGCAGAAGCAAAGGGCATAATTACCAAACCAGAACAACTGCATCTTTGCTATTTATTTACTCCCACTCGCTATCTATACGAATATAAAACTGCCTATGGTGACATAGCTGGTTGGCATAATTTGCCAATCATTAACTTCGCCATCAGACTGGTAAGAAAATATCTAACTTGGTGGGACTTGCAGGCGGCACAAAGACCGGATACGTATTTGACACTTTCTCACAAAAGTCAAAAAAAAATTCAGCAAATTTATCAGCGCTTAGCAACAGTTGTGTATCCTCCGGTACTCATTAACTCCAATGCTACAGCTCCAGCAATTATGAAGCTGTCTCAATCAAACAAGTATTCGCTATCTTTATCAAGGTTGGTTCCATACAAACGCATACAAGAGTGTATTATTGCCTGCCGCGAATCTAAACTGCCCCTGCTCATTGTTGGGAGTGGCCCAGACTTTCTTCGATTAACGCAACTGTACCCAAACCAAACCTTTATTCGTACCAATGAGCAATCTTTGGCAGAGTGTCTGCAGCTGGCTTTCGTAAATCACAAATCTATCGTTTTTCTGGGTTCAGTCAGCAATGATGAGCGTACGACGTTGATAAAATATGCCAAAATCCTATTCATGCTTGGCGATGAGGATTTTGGCATCTCTGCGATTCAAGCAGCTTTACTCAATGTGCCCAGCATTGTCTCACAACAAGCTGGTGCTAGTGAGTTATTACAATCAATTCCAAATTCTATTCAATTAAAAAAGATAACTACCGCTGAAATTTGTCTGGCAATACAAACTGCCTTAAGTTTTCAAAATACATCGCCAAATCTTTCACAACTTTCAAAACAGACGAGTCAAGAATTCTTTATTCGCCAAATCAAAGAAATCGTGTATGATGAGTGGCGAAAACATATGAAAAAGTATGACAATATTCGAAGGAGGACTCAATGATTCAAAACTCTCACGTGTATGCTGTGATACTAGCTGGCGGCGGTGGCACACGATTGTGGCCAAAATCTCGTAACGATACTCCCAAACAATTTTTAAAACTCATGGGAAAACACACCATGCTACAGATAACTGCCCAACGACTAAACTCATTTATTCCTTGGGAAAAAATGATCGTTGTAACTAACCAAAAATACTCAAAAAAAGTCGCTGAGTTACTACCAGAATTACCAAAAAATAATATCATTTTGGAACCAGACAAAAGAGATACTGCATTGGCAATGCTTGTTGGCTCACTTTTTGCCCATAATCTTGATCCCAAAGCAGTAGTTGTCAATGCCGCAGCAGATCATGTCGTTCAGGATGAGCCTGAGTTTATTCGGGTGATGAAGGCAGCTGCAGATATAGCTGCCGAAAATGAATTCCTAGTTACAGTCGGCATTTCGCCCAAATTTGCTTCAACTGCTTTTGGATATATCAAAATTAGCGATTCAATTCGCCAATCTTCAAGAGCAACCTCATTGTTTAAAGTGGAAAGTTTTACCGAAAAACCTAATGAAACAACCGCAAGAGCCTTTTTGGCCACTGGCAAATATTTTTGGAACGCCAATATGTATGTGTGGGCAACTCAAACAATCATAACTGCTTTTCAGCAATTACAACCAGAAATATGGAAATCGGCAAAAGCACTGGTAGGACAATCAATAAACGATTTTACCAAGTCGC